>UQRJ01000231.1 GCA_900543345.1 uncultured Sporolactobacillus sp.
GAGATGTCTTAGGGTCTCGTGGGCTCGGAGATGTGTATAAGAGACAGGGATTTTCTCCTGCCGAGTGTGCTGAGCTATATTAATGAAGGTATCGTGATTCTGGATCAGGATCTGGGTATTACATACTGGAACAGCACCATGGAGAAATTGACCGGAAAGAAGCAGAACGATGTATTGGGGCAATCGGTCGTAAAAGCGGTGCCTCGTCTGGATAAGCCTTTCTTTCGCCGAACGGCGATGAAAGTGCTGGAGGGAACGCCTGCCTTTTTTTCGGCCGCCATGCATCGGAATATCGTCGGTACCGGCAGCCAAGTGAATCTGAAAATGAATCGGATCACGTGCGATAACACAACGGCTGTTCTATTGGAGTTTATCGATGTGACCGGTCAGTTCCATCAAATCCATCAGCTGCGCAGTTATGTCGATCGACTGTCGCAGTTGAATAACGAACTGAAACGAAAAGAAAAAGTGATTGAAAAACTGGCCTATTACGATCAACTGACCGGGGTGGCGAACCGTGCCCTGTTTGATAAATTCGCCGATAGGTACCTGAACCGGGCACGGGAAAACGGCACAATGCTGGCATTGATGTTCGTCGATGTGAATGAATTCAAACAAATTAACGATACATATGGACATAACACGGGTGATAAGGTCATGACGCGTGTCGCCAGTCTGCTGACCGAATCGACGCGCAAAAACGATATTGTCTGTCGCTACGGCGGAGACGAATTCCTCGTTCTGATTCCGGATATCCGCGAACGAAGCGATCTGCCCCGGATTGTTGCCCGAATCTACGAAAATAAAAAACGACAGATTCATCAGGACGGCTACGAGATCCGGCTGTCGCTGAGTATCGGTATCAGTCTTTATCCGGCCGACGGCGAAACGATCGAAGCGTTGGTGGAACAGGCGGACCGGTTTATGTATGCGGATAAAAATGAATCACGTTGAAAGAGCGGACCGGCCGTGGCCGGTCCGTTTTTGTCGCCGGGGAGCGAGTAGAAACGGGCCGATGGCAGCGGCCGGTGCCGATTCGGAGCGGTTCCCGGATGCTGGACCATTCGATTTCAAAGGAGGGGTAAGGACAGCTTTTTTCCTCCGGCGGGCGGTTGACATCCGGTGATACTGATGTCATAAATGATAGGGCAGGCCGGATCAGAACCGGTGATCGAATGGAGCGGGGACCGTATATGAGAAAAGAAGAACTTTACCGGCGGGTCCTGTCGCTGATCGGCGATCGGGACCGCGTGAAATGCGATGAAAAACTCAGCAATTATACTTTTACGAAAACCGGGGGTGAGGCGGATGTTTTCGTGCTCCCGGAAAGTTACGATGAAGTGTGCGCGATTGAGCGTTTTGCCGGGCAACATGCCGTCCCGGTAACGGTACTTGGAAGAGGGTCAAACGTAATCATCCGCGACGGGGGAATCCGCGGCCTGGTCGTTCATCTGGGCGGCTTGGACCGCATTCGCCGCGACGGCGACTCAATCGTGGCTCAGTGCGGTGCGGCGGTGATCGAGGTGTCGCGTTTCGCTCTGAGCTGTGGACTGACCGGGCTTGAATTTGCCTGCGGGATTCCCGGATCGGTCGGTGGAGCGCTCTACATGAATGCCGGGGCATACGGCGGAGAAACGGCGCAGGTACTGGAAGCGGCGGTCGTTGTCGATCGGTCGGGCCGGTTGCTCCGACTGAAGCGCGGGCAGCTGGACATGGGCTACCGATCCAGTGCGGTATCGAAAAACGGTTACATTGCGCTGGAAGGCACTTTCGCTTTACATCAGGGAGACAAGGCGGCTATTAAAAAAGAAATGGATCGGCTGACATACCTGCGGGAGCTCAAACAGCCCTTGGAGTATCCGTCATGCGGCAGTGTATTCAAACGACCGCCGGGCCATTACGCCGGCAAACTGATCCAGGACAGTGGACTTCAGGGCAAGCGGATCGGCGGTGTTGAAGTCTCGACCAAACATGCCGGTTTCATGGTCAACGTCGATCACGGAACAGCGACGGACTACATTAAGCTGATTCATTATGTACAAAAAACAGTTAAGGAAAAATTCAACGTCGATCTGCAGACCGAGGTGCGGATCATCGGCGAAAATCGGATCGACTAAGCTGCCGTTCGGTCAAAAGCGGTTTCCTCACCTTCGAGGGGCGGCTTTTTTTTCTGTGGTGACTTGTCGCCCCATAATGATTAAATCGCAGCCGATGCCGTCCAATACGGCTACTTTTGGCAAGCGTCCCCATTGGCTGAACCCGGATCGGGTGAATAAATGCAGGCTTGGCCGATTACGAGCGAAAATAAACGCCAGCAGCGTATGAATGGCAAACGTTTCCGCACATTCGATCGCCCGATGAAGCAGCAGCGACCCAATACCTTGCCGGCGGAAACCGGGAGCGATATACAAGCTGACTTCAACCGTTCCTCGGTAGGCGGGGCGACCGTAAAATGTTTCGAGAGCGATCCAGCCGCAGATCATTCCTGACCGCTCGGCTACCCACAATGGCCGGTTTGGATTTGCACGCTGCGCCTCGAACCACGGCCGACGGTCCTGAATTGAAACTTCCGACGTATCGGCGGTAACCATCCGCCCCTGAATCGTACTGTTATAAATGGCGACGATAGCCGGTAGATCGTCTTCGACGGCATCGCGGATAACAATATTTTTTTCCATTTCAGATGATTTCCTTTCGACAATTTTAGTTACTGATCAGATTGATCATCGCCTGCGCATCGCTTTTGAGGCGTCCCGGCGCATTTCCGGCGAATGTGGAAGAGTTGAGCAATTGCACGTACATTTGCAAATAATACACGGCCGAGGACAGGTTACCGTTCTTGTACATCATCTGGGCCTGGTTCAATGCATAAGACAGTCCGGCCGTTTCCGTTTCCGAGAGTTCATTTTTTTCAAATCGGTCGATCAGTTCGCGCCGCATCGTATTGAATCCCCCGGACAGTCCGGAATAGCCAAGCAAACCAAATGATGCTACGGTGGTCAGTCCGCCGCTGCGGGAATCGCTGATATCCAGCCGATAGTAGCGATAGGCACGTGGATTTTTTATGGAAAAAGCCCGGGTCATGCCGCCCCAGTCGAAACGTTGATCGGAACGCTGATCCAATGGTTCCCACTGCTTCTTATCATTGGAGCCGTAAAGAATCCAACTCTGCGGATCGCTCTGCCGGTTGCCGACGGCCGAGGACAGCGTGTACTGGGCAACCCGTTCGGCGGATGGAAAAGCGATCTGCAATCGCGGACGGCTGTTTGTAAAACTGACGGCGGTATTTGGGTTGCCGTCGGTTAACGATTTGGCGTTTGAGGCATGGTTGACGGTCAATGTCGTATTCTTAACGGATTGAAGTAAATCGGAATACGGATAGGGACTGAGCTGCGATCCGTCGGTCGAAGACGGCACAATCGATGTCGGGGGGCCGGAGACGCCCCAGCGTGACGGTTTGCTCCCCATTTCGAATCGCAACAATCCGCCCTGCATGAGTTCGGATAGCGGGATGGACGTACTGCTTAGCGTCCGACCGTTGAGTGTTACTTTCTGTACATAGCGGTGAGCATTATCAATGCCCGGCGCACGAATGACAAGCCGGCGGTTGCCCGCGAGGCGGATTGTCATTTCGCGGAAATACGGGGCGGCCAGAGCGACCGTTCCCGTACTTTTTTGTAATGGGAAAAAGCCCGCCGCTGCGAACAGGTAGAAAGCGGACAGCGATGCCCCCGAGTCACGTCCTAGATAACCCTGGCCGATATCGCCTCCGGTATACAAACGGTTGATCATTTCGCGTACGATGCGCTGCGTTTTCCATGGCTGCTGGGCATAGAGGTACATATAGGGAGCGCAAAGCAATGCGGGCATGCCGGGATCGAGCATACCGATGCGGGCGAAAGCGGCCGTCCTTGCTGATGAATCGCTTTTCAGCATAGCGGCAGTCGGATGAGCCGAAAGATATTGGTTGAGTTTTTTTGCGAATGCACGGGTTCCGCCATACAGATTAGCCAGGCCTTGTCCATCCTCACTCATAGTGAAGGCGAGGTTCCAGCGCGGCGTCTGCGTGCGTGGATTAGCGTTCGCCGGATTTTTGGAACCGTTCGCCGATTGACCGAAAAGCCCGTCGGTCCGGTTGAACAGCGCGACGTAATTTTCCGACCGGCGGAGAAAATAGGTACTGTCGTCCGCATAACTGCCGTTCTTATCTGCCGGGGCCGTTTCCTTTAATGAAGAAGCAAGTTGGCCGAGCACCGCATCTCGCGTGCGCTGCAACAATTGGCTCTCGAGCTTGGCGATATTTTCGGAAGAAGTAGCGACCGGCTGCGGCGCGGAAGCATCCTCTAGCAGGAAGCGATACAACTTGTCCGTCCGAATATCAGATGCACCGCTCAGCCAAGCGTTGGCGAAGGCAATGCCGGCCGCTGTCCGATCCGCCTCGGCGATCGCTTGCCCATTTAAGAAACTGTTAATCATTTCTCCGGTCAATTTGGGCTCAAGCAGGGTGTAGGCCGGCCAAACAGTCTGAAAGGTGTCCGCAAACCGGCCGCCACTGTACTGCCGGCCCTTTTTTATTGGGGCACCGGTCCGGTCCGGTTTATTTTCGACTTGTGAGGAGCTTGTCAGATCAGCGTATCGATAGTCGGTCTTTTTTGCCGTGCCTATATTTTCCGCAACGGCATTCGGACGAAGAAAAAGCCGATACAGCCCGGTATAGAGTGTCGCCAGCTGAGTGTCGCTCGCCCCTGCCACGGTGACTTTGCTGAGGCGATTGTTCCAAAGTCGTTTTGCCTGCTCGGCGACTTTATTAACTGACCGTTTGCCAATTTCCAGGTCAAGATTTTTTTGGGCTTGTTTCAGACTGATCAGCGACAGGCCGATGCGAAGCGTAACCTTTTTTTCCTTTGATGTGTCGAATTTGTAAAAGGACGTCATATGATCGCGCTTTTCACCGTATAAGCGGGAAGACGCAGTGACGGGACTGTCTCTTATACACATCTCCGAGCCCACGAGACCCTAAGACATCTCGTA
>UQRJ01000232.1 GCA_900543345.1 uncultured Sporolactobacillus sp.
TACGAGATGTCTTAGGGTCTCGTGGGCTCGGAGATGTGTATAAGAGACAGGAGATCCGGATTCAGCAAAAATTGTTTTTCCAGCGGCGCAGCATACGGCATCAGCGGCGCGGGCGGTGCCGACAGCCTTTTGATCGGCGCATCGAGATCGAACAGGCAATTTTCGGCAATGGTTGCCGCCACTTCGCTGATCACACTGCCTTCCTTGTTGTCTTCGGTCACCAGTAACACTTTCCCGGTTTTCGCCGCCGCTTGGATGACGGCTTCCTCGTCGAGTGGATAAACCGTCCGAAGATCAAGAATGTGAGTCGAGATCCCTTCGCCGGCCAGTTTATCTGCCGCCTGCATCGCATCATTGACGGCCAAGCCATAGGTAATCACGCTCACGTCGGTACCTTCGCGTTTCACGTCGGCCTTGCCGAGCGGCAGCACATAATCGGTCGCGGGCACCTCGCCCTTAATCAACCGGTAAGCACGTTTATGCTCGAAAAAGATCACCGGATCGTTCGAACGGATCGAGGCCTTAAGAAGCCCTTTGACATCGTACGGCGTCGACGGCATGACAATCGTCAGCCCCGGTACGTTGGCAAAGATCGCTTCCATCGATTGCGAGTGATACAGCCCGCCGTGCACACCGCCGCCGTAAGGGGCACGGATCGTCAGCGGACAGCTCCAATTATTATTGGAACGATAGCGGATTTTCGCTGCCTCGGAAATGATCTGATTGGCCGCCGGCAGCATAAAATCGGAAAATTGCATCTCGGCAATCGGACGCATGCCGTACATCGCCGCACCGATCGACACGCCGACAATCGCCGATTCGGCCAGTGGTGTATCAATGACCCGCTGCGCACCGTATTTTTCATACAAGCCTTTTGTCGCTTGAAAGACACCCCCGCGTTTGCCGACGTCCTCGCCAAGCACAAAGACATTATCATTACGTGCCATTTCTTCATCCAACGCCTGCGTGACGGCTTCGATATATGAAATTACTGCCATTTTCTCTTCCTCCTCAGCCTTTTTCTTCGTAAACATAGCGCAATATCGAATCCGGCGCGGCAAACGGCGCTTTTTCAGCATAATCGGTCGCTTCATCGAGTTCTTTTTTAATCCGCGTCTCCATCTCTTGCTCGAGGTCTTCGGTCAATACGCCGACTTCGCGCAAATAAGTGGCAAAGGTAATCACGCCGTCGCGTTTCTTCGCTGCATCGACTTCCTCTTTTGTCCGGTAAGTCATGTCGTTATCGTCGCTTGTGTGCGGCGTCAGCCGATAGCAATCCGCCTCGAGCAGAGACGGCCCCTCGCCGCGGTGAGCTCGGTCGGCCGCCTTTTTCACCGCTATGTAGGCCGCCAGCGGATCATTGCCGTCGAAGGTCTCGCCGTACATACCGTAGCCTTCCGCCCGGTCGGAGACATGTGCGCAACTGAGTTGTTGCCGGAGGCCGACGGAAATCGCGTAATGATTGTTCTCACACATGAAAATCACCGGCAGTTTATGGACACCGGCAAAATTTGCCGCTTCATGAAAATCACCCTGATTCGACGATCCTTCGCCGAAATCGACAAAGCTGACGATGTCGTCGCCTTTAAGCTTCGCAGCTAAAGCAATGCCGACCGCGTGCGGATTCTGCGTCGTCACCGGCGACGAATGGGTCAGCATGCGCAATTTTTTATAGCCAAAATGACCCGGCATCTGCCGGCCGGCTGAGTTCGGATCTTCTGCCTTAGCAAAATTGTTGAGCATCATTTCCTTAACAGTCATCCCCCACGCCAGCACAAAGCCATAATCACGGTAGTACGGCGCGACGTAATCTTTCTCCCGATTCAGTGCAAACGCTGCACCGACCTGCGCCGCTTCCTGTCCCTGACAGGAAACGACAAATGGAATTTTTCCGGCACGGTTCAGCAGCCACAGCCGCTCATCGAGCCGCCGTGCTTTCAGCATAATCTCGTACATGTGTAAAACATCCTGATTTGAAAAGCCTAATGCATGATGGCGGTTTTGCATGATTATTTCCTCCTCATCCTTTATCATTTATCATTGAATCATTCGGCCATCCGCAGGCGGCAGCATCGATTCAATGCCACCTCCTAATAAGACCAGGTCATAATTTAACCCATAAAAAAAAGCTCCTTCTTTATTTCGCTTTTTAATACGTAATGGGTCACAAAAGGTTCCACGTTCTTTTTTTATTGTACGCTCCCTAAAGAAAAGATACAATTACGTATTAAAGAAAAGATTTTTCAACGATAGAAAAAAGCACAAACAATTCAGTAAGCGTTTGGTAAAAATCTGCATAAGGTTGATTATCATCAGACCGTCCACGCCGTAAGGTCAATGCCAGCGAGCTCAGTGCATGGCAAATTCATACAGCCAGTTCATATCGACCGTCCTCGGGGTCAGGACGAAACGAATGCTTTGTGGCATAGATTCTTAACCAACCACAAATGTCTGAGGCCGAGGACCCATCAAAAATGAGTTCCCGGCCCTTTTTAACCTAAAAGTGCTAGACAGACATGCTCCCATTTTTCAGTATCGTTTTAAATCAGGCGGGTAATTCCTTTTGAATTCTGGCCAATCCTTCAGGAGCCAGGTGATCCATCTTTTCCGGATAGCCGAAATAGGAGATGCTGACAATCGTATCTTCCTTTTTACTGAATTCCATCTTCCGTAACTGATCAAAGAGTGAATCAAAGTCAACCTCCCCTTCGCCGATACCCAAATGCTGATGAACGGTCGCATGATGGGTGGGCTGAATCGTCGGCGGGTTCAGAATATAGCGGCAATCTTTCATCGGATTCATCGTGTCCGCAACAATAATATGTTTCAAATCTCTGCCCGCATAGGCTAACATTTTACGCACATCTCCCTTCCCCTCGTCATAGAAGAAGGTATGCGGAACCGCATACAAATACGTGACATAATCGCTTCTTAGCGATTTGACAAGATCCGCAGCCTCATAACCATTTTCAATAAAATCATAAGGATGAGCCTGAATATCCACTCGAATGCCTTCTCGTTCAAAAATCGGCAATAATTCCTCCATCGAGCGATACCACATGGCTTCACATTTTTCCGATTGATGCGGATCGCCCGACAGCTCCGTATTCATGACATGAACATCCATTTCCACCGCAAGTTGAATAGCCCTCTTCCAATTGACTACCGCAGCTTCCCTTGTCTCTTCATCGGGCCCGGACCATCTGTAAACCGGTAGTAGCGATGAAAGTTCCAATCCATTATTTTTCAAGGCCTTCTTATATTCAGCCACGGTTTCACGGCTTGCTTTTGGGTGTTTGTAAAAAGGCAGAAGACGATCTTGGGGAGATTGCTCAATGTACTTAAAACCCCATCGAGCAATCCGATTCACGACCTCCGTAATGGTTAATCCTTGCTTAAATAAAACATCCGGATCGCATGCGATTTTCATGAAATATGTCCTCCAATCTTTTTTGTAAGCGATACCATTTTTATTCAATCTTCAAGTTAACTACCCCGGCTGGCAATCCCGTTGATCCAGGCGACATTTCAATTTAACAATTACCTTTTTACCGCACAAGATTTCGACCCGTCTCAGGAGCAGAATGTTCAATCCATTCGAAACCCGTCCATCATTTTAACCTTGTATCTTTTCAAATGGGTTGCCCACTTTTTTCATATATGCTTTAATTTCATCAACAGTAGGAAGGGATTCGGAACTTGAATGACTGCCAATATTGATAGCTGCCGAAGCACTGGCAAAATGAAGGGCTTTCTCGATACTATAGTTCTCCAGCAAGCAATAGATCATCGCGGAACCGTGAGCGTCGCCGCCCCCAAAGGACTTAAGAACATTAGCCGGGTATGCCGGCACTTTGACTTGTTGATGATCGTTCGTAAATGCGGAAGAACCTTTACTCCCGTGTTTGATGACAACGATTTCATTTTGTCCCTCATTCATCCAATAATTTGCAATTTCCAGATCGTTAAGTTTCGCATGGCCTAACAAACCGCCTGTAAGATCAAACTCCTCCCGGGAACCAATTATCAACGAACTTTGACGGGCCACTAAGCTGTAATAAATAGCCGTTTCTTCTTTACTATTCCATGTATAGCTTCGATAATCCAGATCAAAAATAATCCTCACCTGATGTTTTCGGGCAAATTCGATGGCCTTGAATACTGCTTCCCGCGAAGGAGAGGCAGCCAGTGCAGTCCCTGACACCAGTAATATCTTTGCTTTTGAGATATACTCCTCATCAATTTCCGACACGTCCAGTTTTAGATCGGAGCTTTCATTGCGATACATTAAAATGCTGCTTTCAGTAGCTGACTTCATTTCCGTAAAAGTCAATCCTAGCTTATCATCGCCTGTCGAAGTCACAATATGGGAAGTATCGACCCCTTCACGCTCAAAGATCTGCTTAACATAACGGCCAAACTGATCATTGGAAATTTTACCAATAAAGCCGACCTTTTTCCCCAGACGAGACAAACCGATGACGACATTGGCCGGAGAACCGCCTAAATATTTTGTAAAAGTGCGACTTTTTTCCAGCGGCCGGTTAATTTCATTGGGATTAAAATCAATCGTCACACGCCCGATGGCAATAACATCGATTTCCCTATCCTTATTTATTGAGAATGCCACTGATAACCCCTCCTATTTTGTTTTGCATTCATTGCCATATCGGTCTGCTTTATAAAATGTAATGACTCATTCGTCACTCTCCTTCAATGGCTTAGCACATAAAATATACCATATATTGATTATTTGATCAATATATTTTGGTTATTTATTAGCAATTATAAGCGCTTATCAGTCAACATATAACCATGATTTTTTATCAACGTATACTGCCTTCGACGGAAAAAAGCTTGTTTAAGGATAAAGGATAATAAAATCCAAACACCGTACCTCTTTCCGTCCCACTATAAAAAAGGTTATTCACACTGTAAACTGTACTGCCCAAAAATTAGATTTATCAAAGCCACGGCAATATATCTGTCTCTTATACACATCTCCGAGCCCACGAGACCCTAAGACATCT
>UQRJ01000233.1 GCA_900543345.1 uncultured Sporolactobacillus sp.
GATCTACACAAGGCTATTCGTCGGCAGCGTCAGATGTGTATAAGAGACAGCGTATCAACCGTCCGCAGGTCGCCGAAAAATTCATAATTCCACACATCGCGCAGCAATTGTTCCCGTGAGAAGACCTTATCCGGATTTTGCGCCAGATAAAGCAGCAGTTCGTATTCCTTCGGCGTTAGGCCGACTTCCTGGCCGTCAACCTTGACGCGGTGAGCGTCGTCGTCGATCATCAGATGTTTGTAAGTAATGACGTTTTTTGTCGTTGTTTCTGTCTCGAGGAATTTCGTTTTCGACGAACGGCGAAGCAGCGCCTTGACACGAAGCACCACTTCGCGCGGGCTGAACGGCTTAACGATGTAATCGTCCGTTCCGACTTCAAAACCTTCCACGCGGTTGGACTCTTCACCCTTCGCCGTCAACATGATCACCGGAGTGGCCTTGGTTTCACGAAGCCGCGTGCAGACCTCGATGCCGTCCATCTCCGGCAGCATCAGATCGAGAATGATTAAATCATAATCGTTGTCCAGCGCTTTTTGCAGTGCCGTTTTTCCGTCGCCCGCTTCGTCGGTGCGGTATCCTTCCCGTTCGAGATACATTTTTAACAGCTTGCGTATCCTCTCTTCATCATCTACGACTAAAATCGCCGCTTTCTTCTCTTCCATGCAATGATCCTCCTGTCCGCCGTGTCTACAGTTTCTCTCTTGCATCCTAAGCGGCCCGGATGAAGCCGTACAGATGTCGTAGACCGCTTATACGCATAATATGTCGAACCTATGTCTTATTTTAAACAATTCTTTTAAAAAAAGCAGCCATAAATATCGTAAACCTTTTCATAATCGCTTACGGCAAAGGAGCCTCGATAAGACGACGCAGCGTCTTAATCTCCTGCGGCTTAAGCGGCCGGCTGTCACCGGGATGTAGGCCGTTTAGGCTGAGAAATCCGTACCGTTCGCGTTTCAAACTGCGCACATGCAAATGCAGTGCGGCAAACATCCGGCGGATCTGGCGGTTGCGTCCTTCATGAATAATTAATCGGACAAGAGCCGTATTTTTTTTCTTGTCGTCGGCAATGAGTCGGACACCGGCTGGTGCGGTTATGCCGTCTTCGAGTCGGATACCGCCGGCCAGCTCCTGCAACTGTTCTCCCGTCGGTATCGGATTGACACTGGCTATGTATGTTTTATCAATCTCAAAACGCGGATGCATCAACCGGTTGGCCAACTCGCCATCATTGGTCAGTAAAATAGCGCCGGATGTATCGTAATCCAGTCGGCCGACAGGAAACAGCCGCTCCGGAACCCCGCGGAAAAAATCAACGACTGTCGTACGCCCACGATCGTCCTTAACCGAAGAAATAACCCCGGTCGGCTTGTAGAATAGAAAATATACCGGACGCTCTTTGGCGATTGGGACACCGTTCACCGTTACACGATCCCGCGCAGATACTTTCGTACCGAGCTCACGAACCGTTTTCCCGTTGACACGCACCCGCCCGTCCGTAATCAGCCGCTCGGCCTTTCGTCTCGAGGTGACGCCCGCGCGCGCAATGACTTTTTGCAATCGTTCCATTGTCCCACCTCTTCCGCTATCATAACGCGGCCAACAGCAATTCTCAAGTACCTTACAGGATTCACATTGCCGGCTTCAAGCGCCGAAAACCGACGTCACAATCCATACGGCGCAGATCACGCCAACCGCGTCGGCCAGTAAACCCACTTTCAAAGCATCGCCGAGCCGATGAATGCCCACCGCCCCGAAGTAAACGGTGACGACGTAAAAAGTCGTGTCCGTACTGCCTTGCATCACGGCGGCAAGTCTGCCGATATACGAATCCGCGCCGTACTGGTGAATGAGATCGGTCATCAGGCCAAGCGCACCCGTTCCCGAAATCGGCCGCATCAGCGCCAGCGGGACAACTTCGGCCGGCATACCGACCGCGCTGAGTAGTGGACCGAGCAGTTGGGTCAGCGCTCCCATCGCTCCTGACGCTCGGAAAACGGCAATGGCGCACAGCATACCGACCAAGAAAGGCATCAAGGATACCGCCAGCGCAAAGCCTTCCTTTCCGCCCTCAACAAATGATTCATAAGAAGGTACGCGGCGCCACGTCCCTGAAATGAGGATAACGGCAATCAGAATCGGTACCAGCCAAGCAGACAGTGTCGTGACGATCTGCATGTTATTTCCCTCCTCGCCGCTGTCTGCGATAATAAAAAAAGCGATCGATTAAGATAGCCGCTGTAGTCGTACAGAGCGTCGCAAGCAGCGTCGGGCCGACGATATCGGCCGCCGATTTTGCGTGATACTGCATACGGATCGCGATCACGGTCGTCGGAATAAGCGTCAGGCCCGATGTGTTCAGTGCCAGCAGTGTGATCATCGAACGGCTCGGTTTCTCGGTCGTACCGCTTAATTTCTTCAGTTCTTCCATCGCCTTTATCCCCATCGGCGTCGCCGCGTTGCCGAGACCGAACAGATTGGCAATCAAATTCGACAAAATGTAGCCCATCGCCGGATGATCCGGCGGCACTTCCGGAAACAGCCGGCGGACGGCCGGACGGAACAGACGCGCCAAACCACCCAACAGTCCGGATTTTTCCGCGATTTTCATGAGCCCAAGCCAAAAGATTAACACACTGGCTAGGCCGATGCACAGCATTACAGCGTCTTTCGCCGAAGAAAAAAGCGCACGATTAACCTCGTCCATTGTGCCGGTTACGGCGGCGTAAACAATGCCGATCAGAAACAAAGCGACCCAGATAAGATTGATCATATCAGCGGCTGCTCCCTTCCGGACAGGGCGGCCTGCAGCATGGCGAAGAAAATTGTTCGAAATAACTGTTTCCCTTGTTTTTTCGCATGGTAATAGACCGGAACATCCGCCACCTTCCGCCCGTCGATTTTCACGATCATCCGGCCGGCTGGTCGCATCCCGGCGGTATTCGGCCGGCGAATGAGAATCAGTTCTTTGGTCAGTGCCCGTTTTTCGGCCGGTGACAGCGGCAGGTAAACCGCCCGGTCAATCCGCAGTGTTCCTTTCATCGGCGCAACGCCGTCCGTCTTCACTCGTCCCTTTTTCAATACTTGAGTGCGCTTGAATTCGGTAAAAGCCCACTCGAAGAGGTGGCGATGATCGCGCCAGTCGTCGCCGTCGTTCAGCGTCACGGCGATCAACGACAGGCCGTTACGCGAAGCGGTCGAGATGAGGGTCCGACCGGCATTTTTCGTAAAACCGGTTTTTCCGCCGGTCGAATAGCGGTACAGACGCAGCATTTTATTTTTATTGACCCACAGTCTCGCCTCCGAACGATTCGTTGCCGCCTCCCGGTAGCGACGGGTGCGGATGATTTTTCGAAACACACGATTCTCCATTGCATAGGCGGTCAAAGCGGCCATGTCGGCGGCTGTCGAATAGTGATCGGGATCGTGCAGACCGCTCGGATTCATGAAATGCGTATCCGTCATACCGAGTTCACGAGCTTTTTCATTCATCATCAATGCAAAACCGCGTTCGCTTCCGCCGACCGCCTCGGCAATCGCCAGCGCTGCGTCGTTTCCCGAACGCAGCAGCAGTCCATATACCAAGTCGCGCAATTTCATGCGTTCGCCCGCTTTTAAATAAACGGAGGAACCTTCGGCGACGGCCGCCCGCCGACTGACGGTAACCGTTCGATTCATTTTTCCCGATTCAACGGCCAAGACGGCGGTCATCACCTTGGTAATACTGGCAATCGGCAGTCGCTGCCGGCTATTTTTTTCATAAAGCATGCGTCCCGTCTCCTGATCGATCAGGACGGCGGATTGTGCCGATACGGAAACAGCGGCCCCCGCCCGGCCGGGATCAAGAGAAAAAATAAGCGTCACCAGGCACAGCACCGCCAGCGACTTTACGATTGCGTCTCTCATGAATTGCCCTCCCTGTCCGCTTAATAGTACAAACCTATGCACGGACGGGAAGATTATGATATAGGTCCCTTTTTACAAAGAAAAAAGCCTGCCGAATGTCAGCGGTTCTTTACCGTTTCTTTGTATTTGTCGTAAAATAAATCGTATGTATCCGCTGATTGACCCGAAGATGCGTCACTAAGCGGCGGCAGCTCATCAAGCGAAGTCAAACCGAAATAATCAAGAAAAGCGGATGTCACACCGTAAAGGATCGCACGGCCGGCACCGCCCGCTCGACCGACTTCGGTAATCAACCCTTTGGCCGTCAATGTCTGCAGTGCCCGTTCAGATTTTACACCGCGGATTTCTTCAATGGTTATGCGTGAAACCGGCTGCTTGTAGGCGACAATCGCAACCGTCTCCAGTGCCGCTTGCGATAACGGCGTTGCTTTCGGTACGGTGGCAAATTTTTGCGCATAACGCGCCATGAAGGGTTTAGTCGTCATCCGCCAGCCGCCGGGAATATCCGTAATCATCACGCCGCGGGAGGCGTCGTCGCGATAGTCCTCCTTCATCTTATCGATTGTCCGGCGAATTGCTTGCTCCGGGCAGTCGCTCAATACACCGCGGATCTGTTTGATTGTCAGACCCTCTTCACCGGTCAAATAAAGCAGGCCCTCAATAACCGAACGTATCTTCGCCGTTTCCAATCCAATCGGCCCCTTTCTTCAAACCGACGATAATTTCGGCAAAATTCGCCCGTTGCAGGCAAGCAACTGCGTTTTTCTTCATCAATTCCAGCAGTGCCAGAAAAGTCACAATTCGGTGCAGCCGATCACGGATATCGTATAGTCGGTCGAAGGGAACCGGATGGCCGGCTCGGCGCAGCCGACCAACCATCGCATGCATTTGCGTACCGATCGGCAGCGGTTGCCGATCAATTTTCGTCGGTAACGGCCGTTCAAGCCGGCGACGGGCGTTCATGCGCCGGATGGCCCGCAGCAGATCGTCGAGGCCCGCCCGCTGCGACATCGGGATATCGGCAAAATCATTCCGCTCGTAGCGGCTCAGATCCGCCGGCGGCACGGCATACAGCAGCTGTCTCTTATACACATCTCCGAGCCCACGAGACCCTA
>UQRJ01000234.1 GCA_900543345.1 uncultured Sporolactobacillus sp.
CTGGTTTCTGCCGACGACTTACGGACCGGCACCGCTGCGCGGTATTTCTTTTGCGGAAGGCGAAAATATCCGGGCGCAAACGATGAAGCTGAGCTGCATAGCCGGCGTATCGGGGCTGCCGCAATTGACCATTCCGATTGTCGATCGAAATCATCTGCTCGGCCTGTCGCTGATTTCCGGACGCGGGACAGACCGCCGGCTGTTAACGTTTGCCTGCCGGTTGACCGCCAATTAGTAACTGCCTGTTTTGGTCCGTGACAGAATAGACAAAACATTCATAAAATGGTTCAATAGAGTAGAGAAGCGGATCAAATTTTTTCACAGGGGCGCACATGATAATGAAAGTTTCCGAACTCTTTCACATTCGTTTATTTCATGAATTCAAATTGCTTGCCGGCAGGCAGGGGGTCGACAGAGAAATACGCAGTGTGAACATGATGGATGCTCCGGATATTATTGATTATTTGAAACCCAGCGATTGGCTGATTACATCCGGTTACCATCTGCGAAACAACCCGCAGTTTTTTTATCAGTTGGTCAGACAAATGGCCGAGCGGGGCTGTGCCGCATTGGGGATCAAAACACGCCGCTTTCTAAACGGGATTCCTAGCGAGGTGATGCGGCTGGCCGATCAGTTGGCATTCCCGTTGATCGATATGCCTAATAACTTGGCCCTCGTCGATATCGCGAATCAAACGCTGAGCATGATTCTGGATGCGCGGACGAAAGAATTGCAGTTTGCGATTGATACTCATCAACAGTTCACAGCGCATATTCTCAATGGAGAGAGTATCGGCCGGCTGCTTCATCGGCTATCCGATATGATCGGCTTTCCGTCGGTGCTGCTCGATTCTTATTTTAAAGTGATCGACACGTCTGGCCGCCCTCCTGCCGATGCGAAACCAGCCGATTATCTTGCTGCCGTCGAATCGTCGCTGGTTCGTCGTCCGGTTCATTATGTGGCTTTTTCTATAGTAGCGTCCCGGCGGACATTCACGCTATTTGCGCTTTATACGTATAAAAAGAAGCGTTATTTTTTGCTGATCGGCGGTTTTGTTCCGCAGAGCGACCGCCTGCTGACGCTGACAGTCGAGCAGGCGCTGAATGTGCTCGCCTTCGAGTTGATGAAAGAAGAGGCGCTGAAACAGACGGATCGGAAAGTTCGCGATGCCTTTTTTTCCAACCTAGTGCGCGGATCGTTTACGACGGAAAAAGAAATTGCCGGTCGGGCCGGAGAATTTGGACTGATGAACCGGCGGACGTCGGTCTGCGTAGCCGCCGAGCTGGATCATTTAGACAAGCCGGTCAGTTTTATTCATTATCAGATGGAGACGGGCGACGTCTACGAATATCTGGAAGGGGAAATCGGCTCGATGCCCTTTCCCGCTCATCCGTTTGTTAATGACCACGTCTGCGTGCTGATCATTGAACTAACCGGTTCGCCGGAAAACGGCATCCGCTTTCTGAAGCCCTATTTGCGTAAGGTGCAGAAGCAAGTCCGTCACTTTTTTGATCGAACGCTTTCCTTTGGCTTCAGTAATGTATTCACCGATCTGACGGAAATAGCGAATGCTTATCAGGAAGCCGTGGACGCGCTGCACGCCGGTATGCAGCTGGGCCGCCGTTCGTTTATTCAGACCTATCAGGCGCGGGGCATCGTCGACTTGTTACATCGGATCCCGGCCGACGACCTGCGCAAACTTTATCAGGACACGCTGGGGAACCTGGCATTTCCGCAAAAAGCAGAGGACCGCGCGCTGCTGCATACACTCTATGTCTACCTGGAGTGCAACTGCCAGATTTCCGAAACCGCGAAGAAATTGTTCGTTCACCGCAACACGGTCATCTACCGGATTGATAAATGTGCGCACATGCTCGGTAAAGATGTAAAAGATCCGGATACGACCTTTCAACTGCGCTTCGCTTTGCGGCTGAAACCGATGATCGACGAAGCAAAAGCGATTTCCAAGACGCAAAAACCGTAGGAGGGAAAGAAGAATTAAGCAGCGATTGTCGGTACCGGTACGTCCGGCAATCGGTACGGGCGACGTTTGCCGAGACAATTGAGGCGTCTCGCCATCGGCCGCTTTCGTTTCGACGGGTTGCCGGAGAAATAATTTTTTCTTAAATAAACGGCGAGGCAGGCAAAGCGATTCGATGCAAGTTTTATCGAAGTCGGCCTAAATTGCGGATGATTCGGTCCCGATTTTTTCACTCGCCCGATTCGTATTCGCGAGCTACCGGATCGACAAGGGAAACGACTCGTCAGCAAAAAAGGAGAGGAGGGATGTCCGAGTGGGCGAGCTGACCACACATCTTTTAGATCTGACGCGCGGCCGACCGGCGGCGGGCGTACGGATCGATGTTTATCGGGTGGCTGATCGGGCACTAGAGTATATATGTAGTCGGACGACGGGCGAAGACGGGCGGTTGACGACACCGCTGCTGAAGGGCGCCGACATGCGCGCCGGCGTATATGAATTGGCCGTACGTCTTGGCGACTACTTTCGTGTCGATGATGCGCGGCGGGAGCGTGCACTGCTTTTCGATGTCGTAACAGTCCGCTTCGTCATTGAGCGGCCTGAGGAAAACTTCCATATTCCGCTTTTGGTTACCCCGTGGAGCTATCAGGTGTATCGCGGCAGTTGATTGGGCAAGAACAAACTCCCCGAACGGCGGGTGATCCGTCGTTCGGGGAGTTTATCGGCCGCGCCTGCTTTTTTACGGTTTGGCCGGACTTGTGTCCGTCACCATTTGTTTCGCTAAGTGTGTGGCTTTTTCCTCTTCTTCAGATCGACGGCCGACGTTAAAGACAAGATTTAGGATGAGGGCGGTCAGGCTGCCGGAAACGATACCGTTGTTGGTGAGGATCTGCACAACGCTTGGAAATTTAGCAAACAGCCCGGGCTGAACGGTCACGCCGAGGCCGACGCCGACCGAGCAGGCGATGATTAACAGATTTTCCTGACGTGAAAAATCAACCTTCGATAACATCCGCACACCGGAGGCCGTCACCATACCGAACATGGCCAGTGTGGCGCCGCCAATCACGCTACTTGGAATCAGCACGGTGACCGCGCCGATTTTCGGGACCAAGCCGAGCACAACTAATGTAATGCCGCAGACAACGGTGACCGCACGGGTTTTAACACGCGTCAATTGCACCAGCCCGACATTCTGGGAAAAAGTCGTGTAGGGGAAGGCGTTGAACAGACCGCCGACCAGCGTCGCCAGCCCTTCGGCGCGATAGCCGCGCCGCATCGCTTTTTCGTCGATCGGCTGGTCGCAGATTTCGCTCAACGCCAGATAGACGCCGGTCGTCTCAATCATGCTGACGACGGCGACGATCGACATGGCAATGATTGCGTCGGCGTGGAACGTCGGCGCTCCGAAGCTGAACGGTTTGATCAGGTTGATCCAGGCAGAGCTGCCGACCGAGGAAAAATCGATCAATCCTGCCGCCCAGGCAATGAGCGTGCCGACGATCATGCTTAGTAAGATGGAGATGGCCTGCATGAAACCTTTGAAAAAGCGGTTAAGCACAATAATCAGCACGAGCACGCCGAAACCGAGCGTCAGATTGGCGGGGCTGCCGAAATCTTTTGCGCCGTCTCCGCCGCCCAAATTATTGATAGCGACCGGAATTAGTGTCAGGCCGATAATCATGACAATCGTGCCGACAACGACCGGCGGAAAGAAACGAACAATTTTCCCGAAAAAGGTAGAGAGAATCAATACGACTGCGCCGGCGGCGAGAATGGCGCCGCAGATGCCCGGCATACCATATGCTTTACCGATGATCGTCATCGGTGAAACGGCGGTAAATGTGCAGCCCATCACAATCGGCAATCCGATGCCGAAAAAACGGTTGTTCCATGCTTGCAGCAAGGTGGCGATGCCGCAGGCAGCCAAATCGATCGAAACAAGCAGTGCCAGTTCGGTTCCATTGAGGCCGACCGCGCCGCCGACAATCAGCGGTACAATCACCGCTCCGCCGTACATCGCCAGCATATGCTGAATGCCGAGCGATAAAATTTTACCTGGATGATGAGTCGTTTCCATCGTTGCACGCTCCTTTGTGTGATGATCTGTTTCGTATTAACTGGCTTCATCTTCTGCCGCTTTTAACGGATGAGTGTGGAAAGGGGTATCGCTTAATTTGATCGATTCGGTCGGACAGCCTTCGAAAGCATCGACGACCTCATCCAGATCGTCTTCCGGAATAGGCCGGATTCCCTGATTATCATCCGGCAGCACGCGAGACGTGCCGTCCTCATCATAGCCGAAAATAGTCGGGGCGGCACATCCGCATGCGCCGCAGGCAATACACGTCTCTTTATCGACCATTACGTATTTCAAGATGTTCATCCTCCTTTCTTTCATTTAGCTTGTATACTGTTTGCCCAATCCCATCTCCTTGAGCAGTCTCCGATAGGCAATCGACGTCTTGTCGGCCATAATATGCGCTTCCGCCTGTAGATCCAGCGGCAGCTCTTCCGGTTTTTGATTCTCGACCATTGCCCGGTCTTCATTAAAGATGCGCAGATTAAATTCACAGGCATCCGCTACCGCCATTGTTTTGTCGAAATTTTGCACAATCGGGCAAAATAGCCGCGTTTTTCGCGCCGAGATCGGGCTGACGGCGTTCAGAATCCAGAGCAGCTTGCCGCCGGGAAAATGAACGATCAGCCGCGCGGCCAGCGGCGGATAGACGTCGTATTCCCGCAGCCACTTGAACCCGGCCGGCGATGGATCGGTCATCCCTTTCGGATAATTGCTGACGGTGCTCAAATAATCGGTGTGCAGACCATAATCCGTGCGCTTGACCTTATAACTGGGCACAAATGCATTGTCCCGCGCGGCAAACGTTGCGGTGTGCACCCAGGCGAAATGGGCGACGTCGAGAAATCCTTCGACTTGGCGTCCGGCCGAACCGTCGATGTCGAGTACCGGCGCGACGAATGAGAGCTGTCTCTTATACACATCTCCGAGCCCACGAGACCCTAAGA
>UQRJ01000235.1 GCA_900543345.1 uncultured Sporolactobacillus sp.
ACGAGATGTCTTAGGGTCTCGTGGGCTCGGAGATGTGTATAAGAGACAGAGTTCGTACTGCGGACTGATCGCGGCTGTTAAATAATGGACTAATGGCGATCGATTTATGATTCTTTGGGAGACTCAGTTTTGTTGCATTTAATATGAGATCGAAATCCGCGAGACTGGCATCTTTATATTTGTTAAGCGGGATGGTCTTATTTATTGATATTTCAGTAAATTGTTTTTCGATTTCGCTTTTTAAAAAAGTGGATATGGTAACTCCTCCCTCAGTTATTAATTCACATGAGATATATCGTTTATGAGCACTACGATTGATAGCCGCGACAATGTGCAAACAAATATAACCCAATTCACTGGAGTCGAAAATGATTCCTTCATTTTTTTCAATCTCTTCGATGGCGGTCATGACTGCTATATAAATATTTGTGTATTCATACTTGATTTGTGACAATAGCGGATTTTCAATTCGAATGCCGTATCGTATCCGCCGGATAGCAGGTTTCAGATGATTGAGTAAATTGTTTTCAAGTTCTTTATCATGCACCAGGTCAATATTTAAACTGCTGCTTAATAGGTTGGTGAACTGATTGATTATTTTGGGAGTATTGATATCATATAGCATATTTTGACAATTATATTGTTTCCTTGTGGTTAAAATCGCGTAGGTCGTTTCGTTCAATTCATCTTCAGATAACGATAAGTGAAATAAATTTTCTATTTTAATATTGATCAATTGCGCGACCAGTTTTTCACGGATATTATTCGGAAAATGATGCGTGCTGCTGATAAGTTTACCTAGTTTATTCCTTAACACCATGATGCATAGTTTGGCCACCATATTGATATAATCAAAATCGGTATAGGCTTCATTCAAATTTACTTCTGAAGAATTGACAATATCAATGATACCGTCAACGATAAATGGCGAAAAAATTTTGTCGAATTTATGTTTTAATTTTACAGGGATCCTTGATTTAGACAAGTCGGCGATGCTTTCTGTATCTGATTCACTTTCCATCGCGTGAAGCCCTTCGGAATTAAAACAAATTTCTTTGCAAGCTTTTCTGATCATCATCTCCGTACCATCCAGCGATAGCCCTAAATTTTTTTTCTTTATTAGCGAAAGATGATAAGCTTTAAGCCATTTTTCGACGGTGGGCAGATGATTTAAGATCGATGTTTTCGATGTATAAAGTTGCTTGGCGATAAAATCAAGCGTTACCGGTGAAGAAGTTGTAAAAAGTAACAAAAGGATATTCGTATCGAGATTGAAAAGGGTGTCTCCTTTAAAAGAATGAAAATTAAACTGATCCAAGAATTTATCAATACGGTTTTTTTGAATTTTATTGGCGATCAGTTTAATTCCCCGCTTTGGCTTTCTATCCAGACATGCTCCGCCAATGATTCTTTCAAATTCAATCGAATGAATGTCATTATAAATCGTTTTTGCTGACACACGGAAATGTTGGGCAATTTCTTTCATAGAGAGATAGTCTGATTGATTTAAAAGATAAGCTATGATTTCAAATAGTCTTTTTTCGCTCATCATTACACCTCCGCCCTATCATATAAGCGCTTTCAAGATTAATTATATGCTATTCTTTCGTCTCCATTAGTTTCGCTTTTTTTCAGTATAAGATGCCAATGCTGCAATTTTTCAAGCTTTATTGGTGTTGAATATGGCAATTGGTTATTGATACGCTTTCATTGGTTGATCGAGGCGCTTTGAGAAAAATAAGCGGTTCTAATGCTGACGATAAAGGAGACGGTCCATGATATGGAAATTACGCATTTAATTCACAACGACTTAATGTTCCCTAGAATGGCTGTTCAAACGCAAGGACAACTATTGAATGAGTTAGCAGCGCAGCTGAAGGCACACGGCTATGTCAAAGAGGGTTATCGGAAAGGGGTGATTGAGCGGGAAAAACGTTATCCGACAGGGATTCAATTGAAAAATTTAGGTTGTGCTTTACCGCATACGGATATTGAACATGTGATTAAACCGGCCATTGCAGTTGCAACGCTAAAACATCCGGTTGTTTTTAAGAGAATGGAAAATGCGCATGAGGAGGTTCCGGTTCGGATCGTCGTGATGCTGGCCGTCAGTAAACCGAGCGATCAAGTGGAAGCGCTTCAACAATTGGCAATGTTGTTGCAAAATGATGAATTCATTAACAAGATGCTTCAGGCCACTGGAAAGGAGGAGATCTATCGGGCCTTTTTCATCAATAGGGATCACCGTGCGGCTAAGCATCATCAAAACATATTGGAGGAGAGAAAATGAGTCAAACCATTAAAGGATTAGTCTTGTGCGCCGATGGAGCGGCGACGTCGACGATTGCTCTGGTTGCCTTAAGAGAAGCATTCGAGGAAATGGGCGTTCCGGTAGATTTGTCGCAGGGAAGAGTGGCGGATGCGGCCATGACGGTCGAATCCGGCAATTATGACTTTATTGTTTCAACCGCAGGAGTGGATCTCGATATTCGTGAAGATGTTCCGATCTTCAGTGGCGTTCCCTTCCTGACGGGAGTTGGGAAAGACCAATTACTCGATCAATTGAGGGACATTGCTACGAACAAGCAGTAAAAACGGGAGGTGATTTTCATGCATGGCTTTCAATATGTAATGAGTACTTTTGGCGCGGCGATTCTCCTGCCCATTATTATTTTTGTTTTTGAATTGCTGCTTCGTGTGAAGGCGTCAAAGGCTTTTCGATCGGCTATTTTCATCGGGGTCGGTTTAAATGGCCTGATCTCCATTCTGAATCCCTACTTTTTAGGACTAATGGGTAAAGCGGTTTCTGAAATGATTCGTTCAAATGGAATACAGCTTCCTTATGTGGATACAGGATGGGCACTTTTAGCTGCCGTCGGTTATTCAACAACGATCGGCGCGTTAATTATTCCTGTCGGGATTGTGATCAATTTGATTATGCTGTCGCTTAAATTAACCGATACGCTTGATTTGGATTTATGGAATTTCTGGCATTGGGCTTTTATCGGCAGCCTTGTGTACTTTTCAACCGGTAATTTATTATCAGGAATACTCACGTCGATCGCGGTCGAATTATTTTTACTTCTAGTCGCCGACATAACGGCGCCTGCTTTTCAACAACATTTTAAATTGCCTGGCATCTCCTTTCCGCATGCCAGCGCTCAGGGCGGAATATTTGTGGCCCTGCCGTTAAAATGGTTCTTTGACAAAATTGGGTTAACGAAAGTAAAGTTAAATTCCGACACGATTCGCCGTAAATTTGGCATTTTTGGCGATTCGGTGGTCATTGGCTTCCTTGTCGCGGCTATGATTGGTTTCATCGCCTGGTTTAGGGACTTAGGTTCTTTGCAAACGTGGAGCGGGATTCTGAGCTTAGGAGTAGGTACGGGAGCGTTTATTTACCTATATCCGAAAGCAACAGCCGCGCTGCTTGAAGGATTTGCCGTGTTGAATGATCGTGTGCGGGGATTACTGACTAAAAGAGGGATTAAAAGAAATATCAATTTCGGCATGGATGGTGCGTTGACAATCGGTCATCCCGATGTCATTACCATTGGGCTTCTTGGGATGATCACAACCGTTCCGCTTATTTTCTTTCTGCCGGGTAACCGTTTCTTAATGTTAGCCGATCTGGGTGTGACGCCGTTCTTCTTGGCCTCGGCAACAGTAGCGATTTTTAGAGGGAATATCATCTGTTCTTATATCACCAATGTGATTAACATCGGCATTACCTTATATTTTTCTAGTGCGATTTCACCGTTGTTTGCAAGCACCGTATCGAAAGTCGGCATTAAGATGCCCGATACGGGAGCGGCAATGGTCGGTGCGGACATGCGGCCGATTCATGGATTGTTCTATTACATCGGCCAGAATCAAATGATTTTGATTGCGATCATTCTATTGATTCTTGGCCTAGCGATCTTATTCCGTAAATATCCCGGCAAATTTTATAAATTAACAGAAGATAAAAGCAAATCTTGAAATAGGAGGGAAAGTCATCAGATGAACAGATATAAAGTGGTAGCGACTACCGTTACATTTGGAAAGATTAATAAAGAACCATTGGAGCGTCTGCAAACGAATGGTTGTGACGTCATCACGAATCCCTTTGGTCGGCCGTTTACCAACGAAGAATTTGTTGAATATGCTGCCGATGCCGATGCCCTGATTGTCGGGAATGATAAAGTGACTTTGGACGTGATCACACATTGCCGTCAACTCAAAGTCATTGCCAAACATGGCGTCGGTTGCGACGGGATCGACGTTAAAGCGGCTAATAAACGCGGCATTGTGGTGACCTATGCGCCCGGGTCGAATGCCGAAGAAGTCAGTGATTTAGCCTTTGGTCTGATGCTGATGTCGGCCCGCGGCCTGTACCAAGCTAATCGAGATACGAAGGCCGGCAAATGGATCAAACCGATAGGAATGAGTCTTTATCAGAAAACGATCGGCATCATCGGTCTTGGTCATATCGGTTGCTGTACGGCAAAAAGGGCGAAAGGTTTCAGCATGAAGGTACTGGGATACGATATTTTTAAAAATCCCAACGCCGTCGCACTCGGCGTGAAATTTGTACCGTTGGATGATCTTCTGCAACAAGCGGATTTTATTAGTTTACATCTTCCTCTGACTGCACAAACACGGAACTTGCTTAACAGACAACGTATTCAGAATTTAAAAAGCAACTGCGTGATTGTCAATACGGCAAGAAGTCAATTAGTTGATTACGATGCATTAACCGAAGCATTACAGACCGGTTCATTAAAAGGATATGCCACCGATGTATATGAATCAGAACCGCCTGAGCATCTGCCGCTTTTTGATTGTCCGAAGGTGATTGTCACGCCGCATATCGGCGGAACAACGATTGAATCGAATCTGCGCATGGGCGATACGGCGGTCGATAATGTCTTAGCCGTCCTGAGGGGAGAAACTGTCTCTTATACACATCTCCGAGCCCACGAGACCCTAAGACACCTCGTATG
>UQRJ01000236.1 GCA_900543345.1 uncultured Sporolactobacillus sp.
GAGATGTCTTAGGGTCTCGTGGGCTCGGAGATGTGTATAAGAGACAGGTGTATCCCTTAAAAAAATGGTTGGCTGAATTAGGCCTGAAAAAAGGAATAGGCCGGCAGAGATGGAAATATATAATATAGGATGATCAATTCATCTTTCGTTAACTTATTCATTGGCTCTGTTTAAAAATAATGTTGTGTTTGTTGCGCCGTTGTCCGGAGCGGAAGGCGCGAGACTCCTGCCGGAAAAGCGAACCAGGCCAGACCCCGCAGTGAGTGAAACGAGCGAGGTCACGGATCGCCCGCGGAAAGCAATCGTCTGCAGCGAAAAACAGCCGCCAAGTTTAACAGGGCTTATTCATCAAAGAAGGTGAAACCGATTGAAAAATCGTGTGAAAGATATGCCGGCGGATCATAAAATCCGCAAAACAAGTTCGCAACTTTGGTATATGCTGGCTCGCACTTATCAATTCCGCGCTCGCGATTACGGACGTTTTCTAAAACGATGGCAGCTAACGATCGGTCAGTTCGAATTACTTCGGAGCGTAGCGGGACATTCACGAATCTCGCAAAAAGATCTTGCGGCAGAATTACTGATGACGAAAGGAAATATCACGCAACTAGTCGTTAAAATGGAAAAACTCGGTTACATTTTTCGAGAGCAACAATGGAAGACGAAATATCTGATGCTGACGGAGAAAGGGACAACTTTGTACCGCACGTTGGAAAAAGAGCGGCAGCATTATTTTGCCGACGCTTTTGGTCGATTAACTAAGAAACAGCAAAAGCAGCTTATTAAATTATTGAAACGAGCGGCGAAGGCGGACGAATGATCCGCCTTCGCCATTTCTATTCTTCATTGGACAGATGCGTATAAATCATCGTCGTCTAGATCGAGGAGTGACCGAGTTGTCACTGTAATTTGGGGATGTCGTTATTTTCTGCTCGAGGATAGCACTCGTTAAGTTTTCATAAATAAACGTTTGTTTAACTTCTACGTTCGTTATCTTTCTGCCATCAATCAATCGCCGCAATGCATATGCATAGTAATTACGTATATATGTACAAAAGATATACATAGAATTTATGCATATATCGCTTCCTTTTTTGCGTGGTATCGTGTATATTTATATGTATAAATTAAATATATGCGAGAGGGCGTTCCGAATGCCGAATAAAACCATTTATGTTCCTGATGCCGACTTACGGATCTTTGACCATGCTCAGGATGTATCCGGGAAAAATTTATCTGCGACAATCGTACAGGCATTGCGTTATTTCGTAAAAATCGGCGAAGGCAAAGGTTTTGTGCATATCGAAGTTTCCGAAGGATCGGATGGCTTATATAAACGGAAACGTTTTATCGGAAGAGAATTGGCCTCGGCCAGTGTAAGCGAGGGTAATAATCGCGTGACCGACTATATCGTTTATGAAACGGCTCACGGAAATTACGCTGTTTATAAAACAACTGAAAGAAGACTTTCTCTTGAAGAATCAATAGAGAAAGAACTGGAAAAACGAATCATCGAGCGCTTTGCCGGTAAAGATATTGCCCATTCGGAGCCGTCGAAGACCGATGATTCCAAAGACGTTCGGACACTTGAAATCTTTCACTCGATCGATGAATTAAATGGAAAGGTACCAGGTGATTTGATTCGCTCGTTGCAGGAAATTGAGGATGGAGAGTTTCTGGATATTTGAAATAAAACGGCGGCATGACAAGGAAGGAAGTTCAGAGGAAATGATTCGTATCCTGCAAAAAGATCGCAGTGGGACACTGGCATGGAAACAGGGCCGCGAAGCCCTGGAGAACGGGCAGTCGGCATGGTCTTGGATAGATATCGGAGAAGCGGACGAAGACGAGCTGAAGGTATGTTCCCGCCATTTTCCGATGATCGGTTTTGATGAGAAAAACCAACATCGCTATGCTAGACGTCCACAGTTTAAACATTTCGACCAATATGATGCGCTTTCGCTTCTTGTGCTTAGTCCGAATACGATGAAAGCCCACGTTCTTCACTGTTACGTGAGCGAACGGTTTCTACTGACGGTCCATCGTGATAATTTGAAAGCCATTAACGATGTCTGGCATGAGTGCCGTACGAAAAAGAACCTAACTGCGTCAAATCCTGAACGTCAATTGATGAGGAAATTGATGGAGCGGCTAATGGAGCAGTACTTCATGGCCGCCAGCCACCTTGAAGATCGGATTGACGCGCTCGATCTGGAAACCGAACGGGAATCCGTGCATAGGCTTAATCAACGTGTTTTTCGGATACGCGGTGAGTTGCTTGGTTTCCGGCGCGTAATTTCACCTCTTGAAGATATCGTACAACGGCAAATTACTTCAACGCAACAGGGCTTTATGGACTCTGATCCACTTTACCTGCGTAATATTGCCGATAATCTCGAACGACTGATTCATATGATCGAAGCCAATATGGAAATCACATCCGATATTCGTGACAGCTCGCTTTCGCTGACCTACTATCGAACCAACCGGATCATGCAAACGCTGACTGTTATTACGACGATCTTTATGCCGCTGAGTTTTATTGCCGGTGTATACGGAATGAATTTTCGTTATATGCCTGAACTGAGCTGGCGATGGGGCTATTTAACGGTTTTAATTGTCATGCTTGTGATTGCCGTGACCATGTATTATTGGTTCAAAAAAAGTGGATGGTTTGGGAAATAGCGTATGGATTAATTAATTGGAGGAGGAAATTGATCATAGTGGACGAATTAAAAGCAAGAATCCGCAAAGAAGGGACCGTGATCGGCAACGATATACTTAAAGTCGATCATTTTCTTAATCATCAGATTGACCCGTTATTAATGCGCCGTATCGGCCGAATGATTGCGGTTCATTTCGGCGACCGGCATATTTCCAAGGTATTGACACTGGAGTCATCCGGCATTGCCCCGGCACTGATGACGGGATTGGAACTTCGAGTTCCGGTCATCTTTGCTCGCAAGAAAAAGCCGTTGACGCTGAATGAAGGAGGATTGGTGACCGAAGTCGTTTCCTATACAAAAAAGCAGAAAAATCCTGTGATGATCGAAAAAGGGATACTTAGATCCGGAGAGTCCATTCTCATCGTCGATGATTTTCTGGCCAGAGGGGAGGCGGCGCTTGGACTGATTCGCTTGACGGAAATGGCCGGAGCGACCGTCGCGGGCATCGGCATTGTGATTGAGAAGTCGTTTCAGGAAGGCAGGCGCAGATTGGAGGAAACAGGTCATTCGGTTTTTTCTTTGGCACGTATCGCTGCGCTCGACAATGGACAGATTAAATTCTCTGAATGAAGCCCCTCGTACATAAAAATGTGCCGACTAGGTCGTAAACATAAATCGATATGTTCTCCGTGTTTTTATCATAGCGCGATTTGCTGGATAGTAATTGGCAGAGAAAGTTCTGGAACCAGCGACTAGGACCGTGGCAATAGTTCTGAACCGCTGAAAATCCACTGAAGAGTAACCGTAAAAAAGGAAGGCCGCTCGTGTCGCGCGAAAGTCAAGTATCCCTTGTTTGTTGATAATAATATTATCGTGAAGGGAAGGGAAGAAGACGTATTTTAATGTTGATTGGAATCGGTGAAATGATCGTCCATCTGATCGACTGCTTTTTTCAATTCTTCATTGGACAGGTGTGTATAAATCATCGTCGTCTGGATCGAGGAGTGACCGAGTTGTCGCCGTAATTTGGGGATGTCGTTATTTTCCGCTTGATAGCGCGTCGCAAACGAATGGCGCAGCTTGTGTACCGACAGCGATGGTTTTCCAAATGCAACCGCGTATTTTTTAACCAGGTTTTCAATGGACCGCGGACTTAGCCGGCGCGCTGATTCTTTCGGACCCATCGAAGAGGAGACAAACAATGCTTTTTCCGACTCCGGCAGATGGAATTTTTTGCTGCGGACGGTCAGGTAATCCTCAAGATCGAGACCGGCTTGCTCGCTGAAATAAACATATTGTTCTTTGTTGCCCTTGCGTAACACGTGGACCATCCGCTTTTTCAAATCGATATCATCAAGATCCAGACCGACAACTTCGGAAAGCCGTAAACCGGAGCCAAGAATGAGCGAGACAATAGCCGTGTCGCGTTCGGCGTTCTGCCGATGAAAATTCAACAGTTTTTTATTATCTTTTATCGTTTCACGGTAATCTTCAGCGACAAAACGACGAAACTGCTCGTATTCGTCTTTCCAAAGAATTTTTCCGGCCATTTTCTGAGCAATTGTCTCTTGATCTTCTTTAATCTTGTTAAAGGCAATCTTCGCCATCACATTACGGAACAGATAAGGCCTCAGGTCTTGGGTTTCGGCCACATTTTGCAAATAATTGAACAGCGATTTCAATGCTGAAAGCTTGCGATTGATCGTAAATTTATCGTTTTGCAGCCGAAACTGGAGGTAGGAAAGAAAATTTTCTATTGATTGCGGTGTCAGTTTCTCCAGACAACTCAGCGGAATGTCGGTACGTTTTCCTTTGTAAAAGCCTTCAGTTACTAGCCAATTGAAAAAGATCAGATAATCATGACAATAGTTGAGCAGGGAGCGGGGGGACATCGTCCGCATTTTTTTGTCGACATATTCGCGGACGTACCACGGAAGCTGTGCTGTTTTTTCATCAATCCGATCGAGTAGGTGGGTTGCACGTTCATCGGTCATAATCAGCGCCTCTTATTTTACATTTTTTAACATTTTAAGTATAGCATGTGACTTGAGACGGTGTCAACTGTTTTACGAAGTAATCTAAGAAAGATTTTTGTGTTCATGGGTGTTGGCTGTGATTCTAATGGAATATGGTTCTAAAAGAATCAATAAAAACCTTACCAACAACCAAAATTAATTGGCTATCAAGAGACAAACCAAATAAGCTTAGTTAGAACCATATTCCATCTAGAATGAATTTATGATTACATTTAAATTGCCAACGCGTTTATCCGCGCTCAAGGCTGTCTCTTATACACATCTGACGCTGCCGACGAATAGC
>UQRJ01000237.1 GCA_900543345.1 uncultured Sporolactobacillus sp.
AGATGTCTTAGGGTCTCGTGGGCTCGGAGATGTGTATAAGAGACAGGGTAAACTGTTTTTCAAAGCGGTCAGGGACAAACTGCACGCGATCGTCCGATTGTTGATTTTTCAACGCCGCGTCGGCCAACGGTTTCATTTTAACAAACCATTGGGTGGAAAGAATCGGTTCGACGACGACGCCCGTTCGTTCAGAATGACCGACGGCGTGCGTATGCGCTTCAACTCGGTCAAGTGCACCGCACGACTGCAAATCCGCAACGATTTTTTTTCGACATTCGTCGCGGTCCATCCCTTGATATTGACCGGCGTTTTCGTTCATTTTGCCGGCCTCATCGATGACCAGAATGCGAGGCAGATCGTGGCGGTTGCCAACCTCGAAGTCATTCGGGTCGTGCGCCGGCGTGATCTTGACGGCACCGGTGCCGAAGGTTCGATCGACATAACGGTCGGCGACAATCGGTATTTTACGCCCGACGATCGGCAGAACCACCGTTTTCCCGACCAGACTCTTGTACCGCTCGTCGTCCGGATGAACGGCAACGGCGGTATCGCCGAGCATGGTCTCCGGCCGCGTCGTCGCAATCTGAATCGATCCCGACCCATCGCTGAGCGGATAATTAATGTACCAGAGATTGCCGGGAATTTCTTTGTAGATGACTTCAATATCCGACAGCGCGGTGCGCGCCGCCGGATCCCAGTTGATGATATAGGCACCGCGATAGATCAACCCTTTTTGATACAAGGTCACAAAAACCTGACGGACAGCCCTGGAAAGTCCTTCGTCAAGGGTAAAACGCTCACGCGAATAGTCCAGCGACAGCCCGAGCTTCGCCCATTGCTGATGAATTAAATCGGCAAATTTTCTCTTCCATTCCCAGGCAACCTGAAGAAACTTTTCCCGTCCAAGATCATAACGGGAAATACCTTGCTTGCGCAGTTTGGCGTCGACCTTCGCCTGCGTAGCAATACCCGCATGATCCATGCCCGGCAGGTACAGTGCATCGTAACCCTGCATCCGCTTGAAACGGATCATCAGATCTTGCATAGTCGTGTCCCATGCATGGCCCAGATGCAGTTTGCCCGTGACATTCGGCGGCGGAATAACGATTGAATACGGTTTTTCCGTCCGATCTTCTTTCGCTTTAAAATAACCGCTGTCCCGCCAGATTTTATACCATTTTTGCTCAGTCTTGCCGGGATCGTATTTCGTTGCCATTGCTTCTTGTTCCGCCATTGATCGACCGCTCCTTTTACTAAAATAAAAGCTCTGTTAAACTCGGCTGTTGTTTTTCGCTGCAGGCGCTCATTTTCCGCGGGCGATCCTTGAGCCTCCCCGCTCGTGTGACTCGCTGCGGAGTCTCCCCGGCTTGCTCGCTTTTCCCGCCGGAGTCCCGACTCTTGCGCTCCAAATCATGGAGCAACAAAAACAGCGTTATTTTTAATCAGAGCCAAAATAAAAGGAGCCTCCTTCGCAAGGACGAAGAAAGCTCCGTGGTACCACCTTTATTTACGCCGCAATCGGCGTACACTCAACTACTTCCGCTAACGGGGAATCCCGTTCCCTCCTACTCAATATTTCGGAAAGACTGCTCGAGGGCTACCTTCCGTTCCGTCCGCCTAAGAAGCCTCCCAGCCATCGGCTTCTCTCTCTTGCAGAGGGCCCCCGCACAATGCCGAGTCCCTCCTTTAGGCCTAAGGAACGTACTCCTCCCTGTCCTAGCATTTGTCTATGTCACGCCTTCCGCGTGATTTACTCACATTATAGCCATTTCCGCCGTCGTTCGTCAACGCCCGCGGGCGACACATCGCCGCCCAATCCGGCATACAGTAATAGTATATGCGGAAAGGAGCGGCCGCCCGTGTTTAAAAAGCGTAAATTTTCACCTTTTTTTAAAAAATGTCGCGACAGTTTGGCGGTAATTGTTCTGCCGTTGTCCCTTTTCCAACTGATCCGCACCATTTTTCTCCCGACAACCTTCGATGTATTGCTTTCGGCACTTCTTTTCTTTACTTATGTGTGTTTCCTAAAAAAATGGTTCTGATCAGCCGCCGGTTTCCGCCGCTTGCTCTGCGGCCTGTTCCGCGGCCTTCTTTTTATCTCTTGCTTCGAAAAACTGCCGGATGCCGGCTACAGCATTCGTATGCCGCCGGCCGAGATATCGCCATCGCCGGAGAAAAGCCATTTCGTCATCCGACCTGCCACGCAGATAATGATCGAGCAAATCCACAGGTGCACGCGGAGCAAGCAGCCGGTGCCGGAGAAACGCTTCTTCCGCTGCCGTCAGCGGACAAGCCGACAGGTACAGTCGAATCAATTCGTGCCATAGCGCTGCATCTGCCTCCAGCATGACCGATGCCTGCTCAACTAACGCCGTGGTTTCAATGATAAAAAAATCTTCGCCGCACGACTCGAAATTAGTCAGCGCGGCTCGTTCGCCGGCGATCAGCAAATGCAACGGACTGAGCCGACCGTGACATAAGGCGCGACGCAATCCGCCGCTTTCTTTTTCCGCAGAAGGTCCCCGCGAAAAAAACATGATTGACTGTTCCAATGGGCCAAGATAGCCGGCTGCCGTATTCAATACCGCCTGCTCGAATGGCGACGGATAGGTATGATGCTCGGCCCGATCAAGGAAATGCTCCCAAACGGTTTTTCCGTACGATGCCGAACGGGCCGCCGACGCATAGAGTTTGGCAGCATCCTCCTCCTCCCGCAGCGTGCCGCGGTGCAATTGTCCGGCTTTCAGAAACAGGCGACGATAGCGTTCCGGCAGATCTTCTTCCTCCACCGTTTCGTCAATCCAAGGCAGCAGATAACTGTCACTCTGTTCATCGGACACGACCAGATCGCCGTATTTCGACGGAAGCGGTGTTACGGCGTCGATAACAAGCCGACCGGCAAGCGTGTAGGCGATTTTCAGTCCGCCGATCTGGGCGGTGGTTAATTTTGTCCGCTTCAAGGCAAAACGGCCGGCTTCTGTTTCGACTTTTACCAGCCGCCCCTTGGGTTCAATATGCCGCGGATAAAGATCATAGTGAAAAAGAATACGATTGATCTCCATTAAAAAGGGGTCCGTCATTCGGCACCTCTCCTTCCGGTCGGACAACATCGGACAGCTCGCTCTCCAGTAAGCGAATCATCCGTACATTATTGTCCCAGCGCTGGACGAATCGCTCCGTCTGATCTTTCGCCACCTGCCTTGAAGCGCATTGTTCGGCCAACGCCATCCACTCGCTCGGTTCCTGCCAGGCCAGGCGCAATCCGTCGACTGCTTCCGCCAGTGGAACATCCGCTTCATGCAAATCGCGAAAAAGCCGGCGTACACAGTCGTCTCCTTCCGTCAAATCAACATATAGGAAAAAATCGCCGAGCGAGCGATACCCGTCCGTCGGCGGCAACTGTCCCAGTTCAATAAAAAGCAGACCGTAAATCCATTTACAGTCGCTCCATGAAAAGTCACGAGGCAGAAGAAAAGTTTGATCGCCCCGACGGCTTCTGATCCGGTCGCACAATACTGCGCGCTGCCGGGCATACGGATAGCAGGACACAAGCAACTTGCCGGACTGGTCCGTAAATGCTCCCGATTGCCGCGCTTGTTCATATGCACGCTCCACCCATTCGAGCCGTGAACCACTATCTGCAGCAGCGGCCCCGCGACTTCGCCTCAGCAAGTCGCCGACGGTCTGTGCCCATAATCGTTCATGACCGACCAGCGGCGCTTGATCGACCGGTGCATCGTGACAGGTTAAGGCCAAGCGCCCGAAACGAATCAACGGCGCCCCGGAAGCGGTGACATGCATGCGATCAAGAAAAAAGTGACCGCCCTTGAGACGGTCGCGCCAGCGGAGATGCTGCTCCAGCAGCGACTCGTCTTCCCAGTAACGGATCCGCTTCAGCCCACGTTCCGTCCCGACGATCAAAGGATCCGGATTTACGACTCGCAGCTCGCGAAAACGGAATCCCTTTTCGAGCGACCGAAGCATCAGTGCATACTCATCAATCATTCCGCGGCGCCTTCGTCGATTTTGGAATATACAATAATTCGCCTTTTTCAATATTGGCAGAAGTCAGCGCATTCCGGCGCAGCAAGCTGGTAACCGGAACGTGATAACGATCGGAAATACTTTCAAGCGAGTCGCCTTCCTGCACAATGCAGATTCGGATTTTGGCCTGCTGCTCGGACGCGTCCCCTGCCAGCAATTTGGTCAGATAGCCGCTGCTTGTCGGGGTATCGCCCTCTTCCGCCTGAGCTTTGTCCGGTGTTGTCTCGGCCGCCGGTTCAAGGTCGGCGGGTGGTTCTTCGGATTTGTCCGCCGAATTTGCGGCCGGCTGGGCCGCGCCGCCGGATGCCGGCACTTGTTCGGCACGCTCACTAAAAGCGACCTGCGGTTCTTCGTCCGCCCGCTTGGTCCCCGGCTCTCTGAATGACTCATAATAAAACGTATCCTCGCTCGACTCGTCCTCGCTCGGCTGCCGGTCGGTCGGCATTTCATCGAAATCACCGGCAAAAATCGTCTCAATGTCATCGAACGATTCAGGTTCTCTGCTTGCTTTCGACGCATGGGCCTTCGACTTGACGGCTTTTCCCTTCGCGGCCGATTCGGTCGCAGGTCCGCTCGGCTTGGCTGCTGGTGAACTATTTTGCTTTTTCGACGGACTGCTTTTGGCCGGTTCCTTCTTCTGATCAGCCACGTTTTTCGACTGTTTTCCCGCCTGCTTTTGATTCAGCAGACTTTGCTTCTCCGATTTATTTTCCTTCGGTGCCTGTTCTTTCTTTTTTTCTTGAACCGGTTTGACTCTGTCTCTTATACACATCTGACGCTGCCGACGAATAGCCTTGTGTAGAT
>UQRJ01000238.1 GCA_900543345.1 uncultured Sporolactobacillus sp.
AACGGCAGTTCAAGCGGGCCGTGCGGACGGCGTCGCTGTTTGCATCCCCGACGCGGCCATCGATCGGTGCGCACCGCGGAGCAATCGGCTGTCACGCTTCGGCTTCCAGTGCCATTGGTCGGTTGAAGCAATGCCTCGATCTGTAATCAATTGGGCCTAGTGAGCCAGATAGTCTTTTGTGCCTCATGGTGTACAGTTTCAGATAAGAGCAATCCCGTTCTGACCAAGCACACCGAGAAAAGCTTGACACATACGAAAAATATTAGACGGTTGCAAACTTATGTATTTTATGATAGGCTAAAATGCAAATGAAAACAAGAATCAAAAAATAGCTTTTGTTTAAATTTAAACAGAATCAAGGAATCTGCAAAAGAGGTACATTTATGAAATATGATCTCACGAAAAAAGCGACCAGAGGAGCGGAACGAACCCTGGTCGCATTTTCCAGTATGATGTTTGAGTTGCTCTCGACAAGGCCTTTTGAGGAAATTACGGTAAACGAACTTTGTGAAAAAACTAATTATCCTCGTGCTACGTTTTACAACTATTTCGACGATAAGTACGATCTGCTGAATTATTGCTGGTACAGCATCGGCAAACAGATTCATCTGGAGGAATATGCGAAGCTTGACCCGGATGAATGTTTGTATATCTTTTTCGACCGCGTGTATGATTTTGCATCTACTTACTCAAAAAATATTCAACGTATTCTGAAATTCAACTCCACGGAAACTTTTCTGCTGAATCATTTCCGTGGGTATCTTGGGAACCAGATACGGGAAATTTTTCGCCAGTCTCCATGTACGGAGTATTACAAAATTCCTTACGAGATCATCGCAGACCATTATAGCAATACTGTCTATCTGATTTTGGAATGGAGTTTTTTGAGAGGGAAGGATTGTTCTAAGGCTCAGGCGCATGAATATTTGAAATATCTTTTGGGAGCGTTACAAAAGGATTGAACTGCGATTTCAAGCAGGGTTTTCTACTGGAAAAATACGGAAATTAAAGCCCTGGTTATTTCGTGCGATGTCACGAAATAAGAAAGCGTGAAAAACGCGGTTGAAACGGCAAGCCGGGAATTTGGGGAGATTGAGATTCTCCTGAATAATGCAGGAATTGCCGTTCTCGGTGGCGTAACGGAGCTGACGCCGGAGGAACTCATAAAGTTTATAGATATCACCATTAATGACCAGATACGCGGCGCATTGCAACGCAACGGATCGAGTAGGAGGCAGCTCACACTGCCGACCTCTCCCAGTAGGCTTCCAGGTCTAAACCCACCACATAGTGATAACAGCGCCACCGCTCGGTGAATCGCGTCATGGGCACCGCGATGCGGCCTGAAACCATAGCTGTGATCTAAGAATACCCTTTCGAACGTTGGCGTCATCACTTGAGCCATGGCCTGCTGGATCACTCGATCCACCACGGTCGGTACGCCAAGTTTGCACTTGGAGCCATCCGTTTTGGGTATCTCTACACGTTTGACCGAAGACGGTTTATAGGTTCCATCCCACAATGATGCTAATCATTGTCCCAGTGTTCTCTGAGATAAGGCAATGCTTCTTCTACGGCCATTCCGTCAATGCCTGCCGCAACTCTTATCGCGCTTCACCCGAAGGTAGGCCTGATTCAGGTTCTTTCGCGACAGGACACGCTCCATCATTGATGTGTATTCTCGGCTGCACGTTCGCCAGAAGCCTTACTACGCGCCCCGGAATACTTTTGGCCTTCCATGCCTATCCTCTTCCGACGGTCGGCTTGATGTTCTGTTTTCTGCGATGGTCGCATGACTTTCACCTCCAATATCAGCGAGAATTGTTATGGTTCGGTCCTTCGCTGCCAAGGGCAGCTACAATGACCTCGGCTGACTTCTGCATCATTCAACGCAACGGCCCATCCCTATACCGTTTGTCGCTGTGGGATAGGCCATCCCTCTTACCGGCTACGTATGATGCAGATCTCCCCCCGGGTAAGAGCGATAACCTTCGTGCCACGTAGCTGCCGGCTTTACTGTCCGTCATTTTGAGCGGTATTGGACTTTTGGTTTGTTTGGCAACCTGATCCATGGCGTGCAGCCTTATAGCTGGTTCTTATCCATCAGTTCAGCACTTTGCCTCAGACTTCCTTCAGATTTTCCCTCACGGGGGACACCCTTGTCTTCAGCTAGTAGTTCCGACCGCTACGGTCTACAGCAGCGGACTTTCACCGCCAAGTTATTACTCATGCCGGACGCACCAAAAAAGCAATGGCCCCAAAAACGGGCCATTGCATTCACCTGCATCGATCTCCTGCCATCCGTCTACTCGGTTTTTTTGCCGCCCGAGCGTTCCTCTTCTTCGGCCGTCGCGTTTTCCTCGGCGCTATCGTCGAGATGATAATGGTCGCGAATTTGTTTTTTTATCGCTTCCCTGATCGGGTCGTTCTCTTTCAGAAACTGTTTGGCGTTTTCACGTCCCTGTCCAAGCCGTTCTTTATTATAAGAATACCATGACCCGCTTTTTTCGATAATGTCGAGATCGGATCCGATATCGAGAATCTCGCCTTCCTGCGAAATACCGCGTCCGTACATGATATCGACTTCCGCCTTTTTAAAGGGCGGTGCCACCTTATTCTTAACGACTTTAATGCGCGTGCGGTTACCGACCATATTGTCGCCGGCTTTCAGCACTTCGGCCCGGCGCACTTCCAGGCGGACCGAGGCATAGAATTTCAGTGCCCGTCCGCCCGGCGTCGTCTCCGGATTGCCGAACATCACACCGACTTTCTCACGAATCTGATTGATAAAAATGGCAATGGTCTTCGATTTACTGATGACACCGGAGAGTTTTCGTAAGGCCTGTGACATGAGCCGTGCCTGAAGGCCGACGTGCGAATCGCCCATCTCCCCTTCGATTTCGGCTTTCGGAACCAGTGCGGCTACTGAATCAATAACGACGATATCGATTGCGCCGCTGCGAACGAGAGCCTCGACAATTTCCAGTGCCTGTTCGCCCGTATCCGGCTGAGACAGGAGCAATTCGTCAATATTGACCCCGAGATGTTCCGCATAAACAGGGTCAAGCGCATGTTCCGCATCGATAAAAGCCGCCTGACCGCCGGCTTTCTGCGCTTCGGCAATCGCGTGCAGGGCAACGGTGGTTTTCCCGGAAGATTCGGGGCCGTAGATCTCAACGATCCGGCCGCGCGGATAACCGCCGACGCCCATTGCAATATCCAACGCCAATGAACCGCTGGACAGTGTGGACACACGCTTCTCCGGTTGTTCTCCCAGCCTCATAATCGAGCCTTTTCCAAACTGTTTTTCAATCTGGCGCAACGCATTGTCCAATGCCACTTTTCTTTGATTATTTCCCGCCATGAACGCCGTTCATCTCCTTATCGCTTCTATAAGCCTATCATATCGTTTTTCGGGAATCAGCACAACTGTTCCCGCGAATATTTGTTCGCCATTTAAAGGGCCCGGTCATTTGGCGATTTTTCGGCGGATCAGATCGTAGCCTGTTTTCACCGAACGAATACGGATCATCCGTCGCGATCCCTTGAAATGAAAAAGATGACTGCGAGCGCCGCTCCCGTCCGCAATGCCGATATAGACCGTTCCGACAGCTTTGCCTTCGCTTTTATCCGGACCCGCAACTCCGGTAAATGAAACGCCGAAGTCGGCTTCGCAAAGCGTGCGGACGGATGCCGCCATCTGCTCTGCGCAGCTGCCGCTGACGGCACCGTCCGTCGCCAAAATGTCCCGCGGGACATGCAGGACATTCGCTTTGACATCGTTCGTGTAGCTGACAACGCCGCCGCGTAGTACATCGGACGCACCGGCGATTCCGGTCATCCAGGATGCGGCCATGCCGCCGGTGAGGCTTTCGGCAAAGGCGACGGTTTGCTTCTTCGACCGCAGCAGCCGGAAGACGACATCTGCCAGCGTCTCTTCATCGTACCCGTAAAAGTACTGGCCGACTCGACGATTGATGGTTTGCTGAAGCGTATCAAGCATTTTGCGGGCCTGTACAGGATCGGCATGTTTGGCAGTCAGCCTCAGCGTCACCTCGCCTTCTTTAGCCAGCGGGGCAATGGTCGGATTGGATTGCGCATCGATGACATCCAGTAGCTTGGTTTCCAATTGTGATTCGCCAATGCCGAAAAAGCGAAGGACACGCGACTCAATGCGCTCATTGCTTCGCGCCGCGAGCTGAGGGCGTGCGAAGTGAAGAAACATCGCTGTCATTTCCGACGGAACGCCGGGCATCAGTAAATAAAGTCGCCGTTTCGCTTCGACCAACATGCCCGGCGCCATCCCAACTTTGTTCGCAAGCACTCGGCTGCCCTCAATCACCAGCGCCTGTTTCCGATTATTCGCCGTCATTTCGCGGCCGGTTGTCCGGAAATAATCGATCAGGCTGTCCATCGCCTGCCGATCAAGTACGAGCTTCCTACCCAGCCGTTTGGCCACCGTTTCTTTAGTCAGATCGTCCTCGGTCGGTCCCAGACCGCCGGTAAAGATCAGTAAATCCGCCCGCGTCTCGGCGTGACGAATCGCTTCGTCAAGGCGCTCAGCGTTATCGCCGACGACCGTATGATAATAAACGTCGATCCCCAGCAGCGCCAATTGCTTCGAGATAAATTGCGCGTTTGTATTGGCAATTTGCCCAAGCAGCAATTCCGAACCGACGGCAATGATTTCCGCATTCATCAAATTAGGACTCCTTCGCTCGTCATTTAAATCTCTCGCATTCATTATCGAGCAGCCTCAGAAGAAGTGCAACCGTTATTTGGAACCTGTCTCTTATACACATCTGACGCTGCCGACGAATAGCCTTGTGTAGAT
>UQRJ01000239.1 GCA_900543345.1 uncultured Sporolactobacillus sp.
GAGATGTCTTAGGGTCTCGTGGGCTCGGAGATGTGTATAAGAGACAGGTGCTGTCTTCGTTTCTGGTGCATTCGGCAGAAGAAACCCGGCTGAATTTCAATCCCGCTGGATTGACCGTCATCCTGATGGTCGGCGTCAACGGTGCCGGTAAAACGACCTCCGCCGGTAAGCTCGCCGCTCGTCTAAAAAGCGAGGGGAAATCGGTACTGCTTGCAGCGGCCGATACGTTCCGCGCCGGGGCAATCGACCAGCTGCAGGTTTGGGGGGACCGTGCCGGTGTCGGCGTTATCCGTCATCAGCAAGGTGCCGATCCGGCATCTGTCGTCTACGATGCACTTCAGGCCGCGAAATCACGCGAAACGGATGTGCTGATCTGCGATACGGCGGGCCGTTTGCAGAATAAAGTTAACCTGATGAAGGAACTGGAGAAGATTAAACGGGTTATCCGTCGCGAATACCCGGGAGCTCCTCAGGAAGTGTTGCTCGTGCTTGATGCGACGACGGGACAGAACGCGCTGAATCAGGCGAAACTATTCAAACAAACATCGGATGTTACGGGCATCGTGTTGACAAAACTCGATGGGACAGCCAAGGGCGGCATTGTCATCGGTATCCGTCATGAACTGGATCTACCGGTCAAGCTTGTCGGCCTGGGTGAGAAAATCGGCGATCTTGAGCGCTTCCGCCCGGAGGCGTTTCTGTACGGATTGTTCGGCGAGCTATTTACCGACACCGACCATGCGTAAGAAAAGGCGGCCGTTAAGAAAAAAACTTGACACGTCGGCGTGGATTCTGTATGATGGGCAAGTAAAGTAAAAGGCCTTTACAGCCAAGGGGATTTTGCGATGCTCGAAAAGGTTTTGAGAGTCAACGCCTTATATGATTTTTATCAGCCGCTTCTTACCCCGAAACAGCAGGAATACTTGAATCTCTACTATCTGAACGACTTTTCCCTCGGCGAAATTGCCCAGCAGCGTCAAGTGACCCGCCAGGCAGTTTACGACAATTTGAAACGTGCGGAGCGATCTCTTGAAGATCTTGAGGAGAAACTCGGCCTGTTCCGGAAGTATCGTGCACGCCAATCGCTCATCGACGAACTGCGGCGGGAACTGGGGGAAATCGAGAACGGGCAGCGTCGGAGACTTTCCTCCATTCTTGATCGAATGGAAAAACTGGATTAAAGGGGGCGGGTGCCGTGGCATTTGAAGGTTTGGCGGACAGATTGCAGGCAGTAATGAAAAAAATCAGCGGCAAGGGCAAGATCTCCGAAGCCGATGTGAAACAGATGACTCGCGAGATTCGCCTGGCATTGCTTGAGGCCGATGTCAATTTCAAAGTTGTTAAATCATTCGTTAAGCGCGTGCAGGAACGTGCGGTTGGCCAGGAAGTGCTGAAAAGCTTGACTCCCGGACAGCAGGTGATCAAGGTTGTCCGCGATGAACTGAGCCAGTTGATGGGCGGCGATGCGCCCCGGCTGAATCTGGCGCTGAAACCGCCGACCGTCATTCTGCTGGTCGGATTGCAAGGCGCCGGAAAGACGACGACGGCGGCTAAATTGGCGGCCTACATCCGTAAAGCGCATAATAAAAAGCCGTTGATGATCGCCGCGGATGTTTATCGGCCGGCGGCCATCAAGCAGCTGCAGACGCTTGGAACCCAGTTAAATATGCCTGTTTTCTCGCTCGGCGATCAAGTTAGTCCGGTAGATATCGTTCGTCAAGGACTGGCGAAAGCAAATGAGGACCATGACGACCTCGTATTAATCGATACGGCAGGCCGGTTGCATGTCGATGAGAAACTAATGAACGAGCTGGAAGAAATCAAACAGGTCGCCCGACCCGATGAGATTTTTCTTGTTGTCGACGCGATGACTGGTCAGGATGCGGTCAATGTCGCCCAATCGTTTGATACGCGTCTGGATCTGACGGGCGTCATCATGACCAAATTAGATGGCGATACCCGCGGCGGCGCGGCATTGTCTATCCGTGCCGTAACCGGAAAACCGATTAAATTTGTCGGAACTGGTGAAAAGATGGATGCGCTTGAGCTGTTTCATCCCGACCGAATGGCCTCACGCATTCTCGGCATGGGCGATGTTCTTTCGCTGATCGAAAAGGCGCAAGCCTCGGTCGATGAAGAAAAGGCGAAAGAAATGGAGCAGAAAATCCGTTCCGTCAGTTTTACCCTCGATGATTTTCTCGATCAGATCGCTCAGATTCGGAAAATGGGTCCGCTTCAGGATCTATTGGCGATGCTGCCGGGTGCAAATAAGCTGAAGAACATGAAAAATATTCAGATTGACGACCGGCAGATCGGCCGAATCGAGGCAATTATTCGTTCGATGACGTCGGCAGAAAAAACGGATCCGGCCATCATCAACGCCAGCCGCAGAAAACGGATTGCTCTGGGCAGCGGCACCTCTGTCGCCGATGTCAACCGGCTGTTGAAGCAGTTCCGCGACATGAAACGAATGATGAAACAGTTTATGGGTAAGGCCAAAGGAAAAGGCCGTAAAAATCCGTTCAATTTACCGTTCATGTAAACGGCGGACGGGCTAAAAATTTTTAATGAATCATTGAGATCAGGAAGGTGTTTAATGATGGCAGTTAAAATTCGTCTGAAACGCATGGGAGCAAAAAAGCGCCCCTTCTACAGGGTGGTTGTCGCTGATTCACGATCACCGCGCGACGGCCGCTTTATTGAAGAAATCGGCACCTACAATCCGGTATCGATACCGAAGGCGCTGAATATCGACGAGGAAAAAGCACTGGACTGGCTGAGCAAGGGCGCGCAGCCGTCCGATACCGTACGCAATCTGTTTACAAAAAAAGGCATCATGGAAAAGTTTCATCTTGCCAAACTCGGAAAATAATCGTCCGATCCGATGTCGGGAAACCCAGTTGAAAAAGAAGGGGGAAAGTCCCCTTCTTTTTTTCACAGGAAACATGAGCGGATGCCTGCAGAGGGGGAATCGGCGTGCCTGAATGGCAATATCTTGGTAAAATCGTCAATACTCGTGGGATAAAAGGTGAAGTAAAAGTACTTAGCGTTACTGATTTTCCGAATGAACGGTTTCGGAAAGGAGCGACGGTCTACGTCCGGGATAAAGATGACACGTATGTGCCGCTGGAAGTGGCGAATTACCGCCGGATCAAGCAAGTCGATTGTTTGACATTTGCCCACTGCCTGTCAATTGACGACGTCGAGCCCTATAAGGGCTGCGCCCTGTATGTTCCCCGCGTGCATCTGCCCAAGCTGAAGGCGAGCGAATATTATTATTATCAAATCATCGGTTGCCGCGTTTACTCCGAGCAGGGAGAAGACCTTGGCGCGGTCGAAGAGATCCTCGCCACCGGAGCGAATGATGTTTGGGTCGTCCGCTCCGGTCACCAGGAGCTGTTATTGCCGGTTATTCGCGATGTGATCCGTAACGTTGATCCGGAAAACAAACGGATAACCATTCATCTGATACCGGGACTGATTGACGATGAAAGTTGATATCCTATCCCTTTTTCCCGACATGTTTTCCGGAGTTTTGCATGCTTCTATTCTCGGCCGGGCGGCGGAAAAGGGCATCGTCTCCTTCCATGTTACCGATTTTCGCAATTATGCCGATAACAAGCATCATAAGGTCGATGATTATCCGTTCGGCGGCGGCGCCGGGATGGTGCTGATGCCGCAGCCGTTGTTCGACGCGGTGGCGGCCGTCTGTCCGGAAGATGAGGCGAAGCCGCGGATCATTCTGACGTCGCCGCAGGGAAAGCCGTTCCGGCAGGCCGATGCGGCGGAGTTGGCGAAAGAGCCCCGGCTGTTGTTCATCTGCGGACATTATGAAGGTTTCGACGAACGTATCGTTGAGTGCTTGGCGACCGATGAATATTCGCTTGGCGATTTCGTCATGACCGGGGGCGAATTGGCAGCGATGGCGATGATCGACAGTATCGTCCGGCTGATTCCCGGCGTACTTGGCAACAGTACGTCCGCGGCGGCCGAGTCGTTCTCCGATGGATTGCTGGAACATCCGCACTACACGCGTCCGGCTGATTTTCGCGGTATGCGCGTTCCGGATGTGCTGTTGTCAGGCAATCACGAAAAAATAGCGGAATGGCGCCGCCGCGAATCGCTGCGGCGGACCGTTCTGCGGCGTCCCGATCTGCTTGAAGGGCGAAAATTGTCGGCTTCGCAGCGACAATGGTTGCAAGAATTCGATCGGCGGCGATCGGCAAAACGCCGTGATAACGACGATTAACAGTTGCAAGGCCATCCAAATTTATGATATGATAAGCTTCGTGGCAACTGCAAGTGAAGACGATGTTCCGCTGATTTCTCCGGAAATGAATGAGCATTTGTATGGAAGGAGGCCATGATTGATATGACGAATATTATTGATGAAATTACCAAGGAACAACTGCGTTCCGATCTTCCGACATTTCGGGCCGGCGATACGGTCCGGGTCAACGTGAAGATCGTCGAAGGAACTCACGAACGTATTCAGGCATTCGAGGGCGTTGTCATTAAACGCCGCGGCGGCGGCATCAGCGCAACGTTTACCGTTCGAAAGATTTCTTACGGCGTAGGAGTGGAAAGAACATTTCCGCTTCACTCTCCAAAGATCGACTCGATCAAGGTCGTACGTCGTGGAAAAGTACGTCGTGCACGGCTGTATTATCTGCGTGAACTTCGTGGAAAGAAAGCCCGCATCAAAGGCAGATAAGTCCTGCTTTTTACGTAAATGGAAGATTGGAGAAGAGGCCTGGGGCGATCCGGGCCTCTTTTATGTGCGCCCGGCATGGACGACAGCTTGGCGGTGAAAGTCCGCTACAGGCT
>UQRJ01000240.1 GCA_900543345.1 uncultured Sporolactobacillus sp.
TCTTAGGGTCTCGTGGGCTCGGAGATGTGTATAAGAGACAGCCGGTGATCAAAGCGATCAGAAGACAAACCGATGTGCCGATCTCAATCGATACGTATAAAGCATCGACCGCCCAAGCGGCGCTCGATGCCGGCGCCGATATGATCAATGATATCTGGGGCGCCAAAGCCGATCCGCAAATGGCGCAGGTGGCGGCTGCTCGCGATGTACCAATTATTCTGATGCACAACAGAGACAATCGCCGCTACCGGAACCTGATCGAGGACATGAAAACCGATCTGCGGGTCAGCATCACGATTGCCTTGAATGCGGGCGTCGCTCCGGATAAAATCATTATTGATCCCGGCATTGGTTTTGCTAAAGACTATTATCAAAATCTGGAAGTCATGAATCATCTGGAAGAATTTCACGAATTGGGTTATCCGATTCTGCTTGGCACATCACGCAAAGGCTTTATCGGCAAGACGTTGGATTTGCCGGTGGATCGGCGTGTCGAGGGAACGGGAGCGACCGTCTGTCTGGGAATTGCCGACGGTTGTCAAATCATGCGCATACATGATGTTGCCGAAATTGCCCGGATGGCAAAAATGATGGATACCATTCGGCGGGAGGATCACCTTGTCGGATAAAATTATTTTACGGCAGATGAGTTTTTACGGTCATCATGGCGTATTGCCGGAAGAACGCAAAATCGGCCAACGCTTTCTGGTCGACGTTACGTTGAATGCCGATCTATATGAGGCCGGTGTCAACGATCGTCTCGACCAAACGATCAATTACGCGGAAGTGTATACGCAGGTTCGCCGGATTGTTGAGGGGCCGCCGTGTCAATTAATTGAAGCCGTCGCCCAACGCATTGCCGATCGCTTACTAAGCCGGTTTCCAACTGTGGTTTTCTGCAAAATTCGCGTGATCAAACCGGATCCCCCGATCGCCGGCTATTTTGATTCAATGGCGGTGGAAATTGACAGGGAGCGAACGATTGTCTATCTGGGCCTCGGGTCGAACCTGGGGGATCGTTCCGTTTATTTACGTCGGGCTCTGGAAAAACTGGATAATGAACCGCATACGAGGGTGATCAGCTGTTCATCCATTTATGAAACAGATCCATACGGACCGGTCACGCAAGGCGACTATCTGAATATGGTCGCTGGCGCGGAAACCGTGCTTCCGCCGCGGGCGCTATTGCGGCAGATTCACGTCATCGAGCAAGCGTTGGACCGAAAGCGGGACGTCCACTGGGGACCGAGAACGATTGATATCGATATTCTGACCTTCGGCTCTCAGGTGACGCATAACGAATCACTCAGTATTCCTCATCCGGAAATTTCCCGTCGCGCCTTTGTCTTGAAACCCTTTGCCGAAATTGCTCCACATCTTGTCATTCCGGGAACCCATCATTCGCTGATCGAACTGTGGCAGATGCTTGATGAAAAAGAGGGAGCACGATTATGGAGAAAGAACAATGGGGAAGGAAAATTCGGGCTTTTCGCAAACTAAAAGGGTACACGCAGGCCGGCCTAGCTAAGAAACTGGACATTTCGCTGTCGCAACTTGGAGAAATTGAGCGTGAAAACCGCAAACCCGACAGTGAACTCATCCGCAAGATTTGTGCCACCCTGGATGTGTCCGTTACAGAAATGAAGAATTTATAAATAAACCAGCGTGTTAAGTGAAGAGGTGATCTCATGTTGAAAATCGGGCCGGTTAAGTTGAAAAACAGAGTAGTTCTCGCGCCGATGGCCGGCGTCTGTAATTCGGCCTTCCGATTGATTGCCAAACGGTTCGGCGCCGGCCTTGTCTGTGCCGAAATGGTGGCCGACAGGGGCATCATTCATCATAATAAAAAAACAATGCAGATGCTGCACATCGACGAGCGGGAAAAGCCGCTCAGTCTGCAAATTTTCGGCGGATCGAAGGAGACGCTGGTCGAGGCGGCCGAATATGTCGACCGTCATACGAATGCCGATATCATCGATATTAACATGGGCTGCCCCGTTCCTAAGATCACTCGATGCGATGCCGGATCGAAATGGCTGCTCGATCCGGATAAAATTTATGAAATGGTTTCCGCCGTTGTCGCCGCCGTTGAAAAACCGGTCACGGTGAAAATGCGCAAGGGCTGGGATGACGATCATATCTATGCGGTGCGTAACGCACAAGCAGTCGAGGCCGCCGGCGGACAAGCCGTGGCTCTGCACGGGCGGACCCGGCTTCAGATGTACCAAGGGAAAGCTGATTGGGATATTATCCGTCGCGTCAAAGAAGCGGTGCATATTCCGGTCATCGGAAACGGCGATATCCGGTCGCCGCAGGACGCCCGGCGCATGTTGGCGACGACCGGTTGTGACGGCGTAATGATCGGCCGCGGCGCTCTTGGCAATCCGTGGATGATCTATCGGACAGTGAAATATCTGGAGACGGGAGAAATATGTCCGGAACCGACAGCTAAGGAAAAAGTCGATGTCTGCCTGTTTCATTTTGATCAGTTGATCAGGCTCAAAGGCGAACATCTGGCTGTACTTGAAATGCGCAAACATGCCGCTTGGTATGTCAAAGGACTTCGCGGCGGGAACGAAATCAGGAAAAAAATCAATGTCTGTGGCCATGCCGCTGAGCTTCGGCAGTTACTGAAGGCCTATGCGGCGGATCTCGGGAAAGCTGAACTGCAGGTTTCGGCAGGTTGACAGTGTCTGATTAATTTTCTATAATGCGGATAGTTATCCGACTGCCGGTGGTGCTTCCGGCAGTTTTCTTTATAATGATAAGAACTTTCCGGGTGACGGTTGCCGCTTGGGAATGGACGATGCCGCCGAGCAGCGGCTGTACAAATGAGTGGGGGTTGAATAGCAAATGAATCAGGAAGTGGATCTGACCGATCAGCTGCAGGCAAGACGTGCTAAGCTGAAAGAGCTGATTGATCGGGGCATTAATCCTTTTGGCGGCCGTTTTGTGCGGACTCATAACACGAAACAACTGCGGGAACATTACGGGAATTTGAGTGAGGAAGCTCTCGAAAAGAAGAATGTTTCCGTTGTTATTGCCGGCCGTTTGATGGCCAAGCGTCGTAAGGGCAAGGCAGGTTTCGCGGATATTCAGGACTTTTTCGGAAAGGTGCAACTCTACGTACGTAAAGATAACGTCGGGGAAGATCAATACGACCTCTTTAAGCATATCGATATCGGTGACTTCGTCGGCGTTAAGGGAACGGTATTTAAAACCCGGGTCGGTGAGCTGTCGGTCAAGGCCGGCGATTTTTTCATTTTATCCAAATCGCTTCGTCCGCTTCCGGATAAGTTTCACGGTCTGAAAGATGTCGAGCAGCGCTATCGTCAGAGATATCTGGATCTCATCGTCAATCCGGAGGTTCGCAAAACTTTTGTTCTGCGCAGTAAAATCATTAAAATGATCCGCGATGAATTGGACGGCATGGGCTACTATGAAGTAGAAACACCGACGATGCATACGATTCCCGGCGGTGCGGCGGCTCGTCCGTTTGTCACGCACCACAACGCGTTGAATATGGATCTGTACTTGCGGATTGCCATTGAGTTACACTTGAAACGATTGATTATCGGCGGTTTTGAAAAGGTGTATGAAATCGGGCGGGTCTATCGTAATGAAGGGATCGATACAAAACATAATCCGGAATTTACGATGCTCGAGTTATATGCCGCTTACGATGATTTGCGCGACATGATGACCTTAACCGAGAACTTAATTGCTTCCGTTGCCGAAAAAGTACTTGGGATTACGGAAATCGATTATGAAGGTCATAAAATCGATTTGAAGCCGTCCTGGCGGCGTATCCATATGGTCGATGCCATTAAAGAAGTGACCGGTGCAGATCTGTGGCCGAAGATGACCGATGAAGAGGCCCGCGGGCTGGCACGGCAATACGGGATAACGATTCAGGAGAATGCGACCTACGGCCATGTTGTCAATGCGTTTTTTGAACAAAAAGTTGAAGAAACACTCATTCAGCCGACGTTTGTGTTCGGCCATCCTCTGGTCATCTCACCGCTGGCGAAGAAGGATCCGAACGATCCGCGCTTCAGTGACCGCTTCGAATTGTTTATCGTCGGCAGAGAATATGCCAACGCGTTCAGCGAATTGAATGATCCGGTCGATCAGCGCGAGCGTTTTGTGGAACAAATGAAAGAACGTGAGGCTGGCAACGACGAAACCCAGGTTATTGATGAAGATTTTCTTGAGGCGATGGAGTATGGTATGCCGCCGACTGGCGGGCTCGGCATCGGCATAGATCGTTTGATCATGCTGCTAACCGATTCTTCGTCAATTCGCGATGTACTGCTCTTTCCGCAAATGAGGAAGCGGGAAGATTAAGCGAACATAACCCGAAGAAGGGCGCATCTCGAAAAAGAGGTGCGCTCTTTATATTTGTGTAGCAAAAAGTGCATTGACAAACCGCAAGAATGCTGATATTATGTGTAATGTTGCTGAAGGGCCTGTCTGAAGGCTTTTTTGTCAGGACTATTTTGCTGTTTTTCCAATGTTGACAGATAATAAAGTTCCTGATAAAATAGATAGGTCGCTTCGAGAGAAGCTGAATGTTCCTTGAAAACTGAACAAAAGCCAAACGGGCCGAGGCGGGCGCGCAAGCGCCGGTCGCGGACCGAGTGATGCGAATCGAAAAGCAAGAGTAGCGGGGCTTCGGGCCGAGAGGGGTCCGGGGTTCCGGAAGCACGAATGATTTCGGAGAGTTTGATCCTGGCTCAGGACGAACGCTGGCGGCGTGCCTAATACATGCAAG
>UQRJ01000241.1 GCA_900543345.1 uncultured Sporolactobacillus sp.
GGGTCTCGTGGGCTCGGAGATGTGTATAAGAGACAGCTATGTACCGGTCATCCGCCATGCCGATGAAAAAAGCATCAAAGGCTTGGCGATCGCTGTCGACGAGTTGGCCGGAAAAGTCCGCAGCAATCGCCTGTCGCCGGAAGATATGCAGGGCGGGACGTTTACCATTAACAATACCGGTTCATTCGGTTCGATCGAGTCGCAACCGATCATCAATTATCCGCAGGCGGCCATCTTGTCGGTCGAGTCAATCGTTAAACGTCCGGTTGTCGTCGATAATATGATTGCGATTCGCGACATGGTCAATCTTTGCATGTCAATCGATCACCGCGTGCTCGACGGCTTGGTCACCGGTCGTTTTCTTGCCGATGTCAAGCACCGCCTCGAACATATGACCCAAGACAACACGCCGATTTATTGAAAAGAAGTCGCCGATCTGAAAAGTCGCTGTTTGCCCGGCGGCTTTTTTGCGTCCGGCAGATAATGACACGCCGATGATGAACGGAATGCGGCAGAATGCGGCGCCGGTCAAAGAGACCTGTATCTTCTTAATAGGCCATCCCGCCGACCAGGGCGGCGATCATACCGGCAACTGTGGACAGCACCAAAGCGGCGATCATGAGATAGATGACAAATCGGAACCATTTCTTCCTCAATGGGAAACACTCCTTATTGTTATAACTAATCGTATTATAAACGGGGAGAGCAATGGGTTTCAATGCTGCACCGGCTCGCGGTATGATAAAATAAAACGGAGCATACGAGTTAGCGAAGAAAACAGGTGACGGTCGTGATTGAAAAAAAACGCTTGCTGGAGACATTTTTCGAGCTTGTCCGCACGGATTCCGAAACGGGCGACGAAGAGAGGATCGCACGTTTATTGAAAAAAAAGTTTGCGATACTTGGATTATCGGTACGTGAGGACAATGCCCGTCTAAGGACCGGTCATGGCGCCAATAATCTTGTCGCCGATCTTCCCGGCAATACGAGCGGGACGGCGATGTTTTTTGGCACACATATGGATACGGTCATCCCGGGGAAGAAGATTAAGCCCCGCGTGCAGGACGGCGTCGTTGTCTCAAGTGGCGCGACAATCCTTGGTTCCGATGATAAAGCGGGGATTGCCGCATTGTTGGAAGCCATTCAAGTGATACAGGAGCGTCATCTACCTCATGCCGATCTTCAGGCGGTTGTGACAGTCGGCGAGGAAGCGGGTTTGATCGGCGCCAGGACACTCAATACCGATCTGATCGTTGCCGGTTGCGGATTCGAACTTGACACCGGCGGTCCGGTTGGCACAATTATTGTTACGGCGCCGTTTCAAACGCAATTGACAGCCGACCTTTTTGGGAAAGCAGCACGTGTCGGTTCGCCGCGGGAGAAAGGTATATCGGCGATTAATATGGCGGCCAAGGCGATTGCGCGGATGCCGCTCGGACGGGTCGATGAAGAAACAACGGCAAATATCGGCCGGTTTGAGGGAGGGAATGCAACGAATATCGTTGGCGATTATGTCCGCATCGTTGCCGAAGCCCGCTCGCTGTCCCGCAGTAAATTGAATCAGCAGATAAACGCGATGCGGCAAGCGTTTAAAGAAACAGCCCGGGAAATGGGCGGTAAGGCGAAGGTACATGTCGAGTTAATGTATCCGGGTTATCGTTTTGCTCCGGAAGATCGGATGGTTCGTCTGGCCAGCCGGGCGGCGGCGGCAATCGGCCGCACGCCGCAACTGATTGGAAAAGGCGGCGGAAGCGACGCTAATATTTTTAATGGTAAAGGGATCCCGACGCTGACACTCGGCGTCGGTTACGATAAAATACATACGACAGATGAGCAGATCCCGGTTGCCGAATTAATCAAAACGGCGGAAATGGTACTGGCTTTGACGCGATTGGCTGTACATTGATGTATTCATGTTGAAAAGGGAGCTGATTCCGGTGGGCAGCCGTCGGGGGAGAATCATTTTTCACGTCGATATGAATAGCTTTTATGCCTCGGTTGAGACGGCGTTTCATCCCGAGCTAAAAGGGAAACCGCTGGCTGTGGCCGGCGACCCCCGGCAGCGTCACGGGATTGTCGTCACCAGCAGTTATGAAGCGAGAAAGCGCGGGGTGCGCACGACGATGACCGTCCAGGAAGCTCGCCGCCGCTGCCCGGAGTTAATCGTCAGACATCCTGATTTTACTCGTTACCGAGCGGTTTCCGGCAGGTTGTTCCATTTGCTTGAGCAGTATACTTCACTCGTGGAGAAGGCGTCGATCGATGAGGGCTACATGGACTTGACGGATCGGCTTCGTGGAGCGGATGCTCCGTCATTTGCCGCCCGTCTGCAGCGACAGATCAAAGATGAGCTGGATCTGCCGTCCAGTATCGGCATCGCGCCGAATAAGTTTCTCGCAAAAACGGCGTCCAATCTGAAAAAGCCAATGGGCTTGACGATGCTGAGGAAGTGTGATTTGGCGAAGCGACTCTGGCCGCTCTCGATCGTTTCCATGCATGGGGTTGGTTTGAAAACTGCCCGGCGGTTGCAGCGGCTGCATATTGCGACAATCGGTGATTTGGCTGCGAGCGATCCGATGATTATCAAGGCGGCTCTGGGTATCTCCGGCCTTCGTCTGCTTGCTTTTTCCCGAGGTGAAGACGATCGGCCCGTCGATCCCGCTGCCTGGGAACGTTACAAGAGCATCGGACATTCGATTACATTGCCGCGCGATACCCGTTCCGAAGCGACGGTGTACCGGACACTTGGACAATTGGCAGAGCGACTGACCGCACGGTTGAAGTGCGAACATATCGCTGCATGTGGGCTGACACTGACCGTGCGTTACGCGGATTGGCAGACGATCACTCGCAATCGGGCGGCAGCGCAACCAATGGAAGACAGTTCGGCTGTTTTACGACAGGTCTGGCCGGTTTTCCAGAAAAATTGGAACGGACGGCCCATCCGATTACTGGGGCTAACGCTGATGTCATTTCAACCGCTGGCCGACCTATCCAAACAGTTGGATTTATTTAGTTATGAACGAGAAATGAAACGAGAACCGCTTGTCGATCTGGTTGACCGGGTCAATGAAAAATATGGCGAAGGCACGCTAGTGCCTGCCGCATCGCTGATCGAAAAGAAATATACAAAAAACTAATTGCAGAAGGTGCGCAGCGCTTTTCAAGCGGTTGCGATCGGATCGTCTTTTGCCGGATGGTATGGACGGTCATTATAAAAGGGTGGATGGAATGGATTTTACTTTTCTTGGAACCGGTGCGGGGCTGCCCGCAAAAGAACGAAATGTCACCTCGATGGCTCTCGGTTTTCCCGAATACGACGGCGACCTTTGGCTATTTGACTGCGGTGAAGGAACTCAGCGGCAAATCTTGTATACACCGGTTCGCCTGACTCATTTATCGGTTATTTTTGTGACACATATGCATGGCGACCACCTGTTCGGGCTCCCGGGTTTACTCGGCAGCCGATCCTTTCAAAGCGGCGAAAAACCGCTGACATTGGTCGGCCCGCCCGGTCTGGGAGAATTTGTCGAAACAACGTTACGGCTATCGGAAACACATCTTCACTATTCGATTGAAGTTAAGGAAATTAACGGCAACGGCGAAGTCTATCAAAATGAGCATTTTACGGTGCAAGCCGCCGAGCTGGACCACGGCATACGCTGTTTTGGCTATCGGATAGAGGAAAGGGACCGCCCCGGCGAATTGCTGGTCGACAAACTGATCAAGCGCGGCGTCACACCGGGACCGATCTATCAGCAGATCAAGAAGCAGCGCTCGGTGACGCTGGCAGACGGGACGGTTCTGGAATCGGCGGATTTTCTCGGTAAGAAACAAAAGGGGCGGATTGTGACCGTCATCGGCGATACTCGTCCATGTCGGGCAGCTGCCCGACTGGCAGATCATGCGGATGTGTTGATTCATGAGTCGACCTTTCGCCAGTGCGACGAACGTCTGGCCCATGCCTATCACCATTCTTCTTCCGCGCAAGCCGCACAAATCGCTAAAGATGCCAACGCCGGGCAACTGATTCTGACGCATGTCAGTTCGCGCTATCGGCAGAAAGATCGACAAGGCATGCTGGGCGAGGCGAGAAAAATTTTTTCGCATACATTGCTCGCCAAGGATTTTATGACCTATCAATTGATGATGAAAAAGCGCAAGTGAATCGGCTGTTTGCCAAGGCCGGGAATTTTTATCAGGGTGCAGCGATCATTGCGTGGTGACTAAAGGGGCTTATTCATGTAAACAGAGGAGCAGACCATCTATGCCGTATTGATTAAGATGGGCTGCTCCTTTGCTGTTTTCATAGACCTTTTTATCGATTAATTACCAACGCGCAGGAATCGATCATCCTGTTTATTTTCCTTCCCATTCACCATAACCGTAGGCACCGTGTTCACTGATGTCGAGACCCGCTTTTTCAGCTTTCTCGGAAACACGCAGGCCCATGGTCGCTTTCATTATGCCGAGAACGACGGCCGAAGCGACCGCGACAAAAATGAATGCCGAAATAATACCCAGCGCTTGGACGCCAAGCTGATGAAGGCCGCCGCCGTAGAACAAGCCGGGGCGGCCGACGCCGACCGTCTTAACCAGTTGCGGAGTCGCAAACAAGCCGGTCGACAGCGTTCCGATAACGCCGGAGATGCCGTGAACGGAAAAGGCGTAAATCGGATCGTCCAGGCCTCTTTTTTCGAAGGCGATCGACGTCCAGTACGTAAACTGTCTCTTATACACATCTCCGAGCC
>UQRJ01000242.1 GCA_900543345.1 uncultured Sporolactobacillus sp.
CTATTCGTCGGCAGCGTCAGATGTGTATAAGAGACAGGGCTTCAATCGGTGTTTTTCCGTGGAAAGAAGTCCCGGCTTACATCGCCGGTCAGATGATCGGCGGATTGCTCGGAGGGATTGTGGTCTTTTTTCACTAACTTCCGCATTGGAAAATATCGGATGATCCGCGTCTGAAACTCAACGTGTTTTGTACGATTCCTGCCGTTTCGCAACGCTGGGCGAATCTGCTGAGCGAAGTCATCGGTACGTTCATCCTCGTTCTCGGCATTCTCTTTATCGGTGCGAATAAACTCACGGAAGGATTGAATCCCTTCCTGGTCGGATTACTGATTGTTGTGATCGGTATGGCCCTGGGCGGAACAACCGGATATGCGATTAATCCGGCCCGAGACTTGGCCCCTCGTGTAGCACATGCCATCTTACCGATTCCGGGAAAGGGGAAGTCGATGTGGGGCTACGCCTGGATTCCGGTCCTCGGTCCGATTATCGGCGGCACATTCGGAGCACTTTTCTATCAAAGCTTTTTCCTGAAAAAAATGACGGCGGCATTCTGGATTTTTGCGGCCATCGTTGCCATTGTGATGATTGCCGCTTATGCTGAAGAACGGAAATTAATGTCTTCGAGCCAACAGAAAAGTCAATATAGTGCCGGGCATTAATCAAAAAGGGGGAACAGGAAATGGGCAAATATCTTTTAGCCATCGATGCGGGGACGACGAGTGTCCGGGCAATGATTTTTGACGTAAGTGGAAAAGTGATGCAAATATCGCAAAAGGAATTTCCCCAATATTTTCCGAAGCCCGGTTGGGTGGAACAGGACGCCAATGAGATCTGGGCCAGCGTTCTAGCCGTGATCGCCGATTCGTTGTTAACCGGTGAAATCCGGCCGAAGGAGATCGCCGGCATCGGCATTACGAATCAACGGGAGACTACCGTTGTCTGGGATCGGCACAGCGGGAACCCGATTTATCATGCCATCGTCTGGCAATCGCGTCAGACGGAAGACATCTGCAAGGCGCTAAAAGATAAGGGGTACGATGAAACAGTCCGTGAAAAAACGGGATTGCTGATTGATCCTTACTTTGCGGGAACAAAAGTCAAATGGATTCTCGATCACGTGGACGGTGCACGAGAAAAAGCCGAACATGGGGATCTGTTATTCGGAACTATCGACAGCTGGCTCGTCTGGAAGCTTACCGGCGGCGTCCATATTACCGACTATACCAATGCTTCGCGGACGTTAATGTATAACATTCACGATCTGAAATGGGACGACGAACTGCTCGATATGCTCGGCGTGCCGGCTTCGATGCTGCCGGAGGTCCGGGAATCGTCGGAGATTTACGGTAAAACTATCGATTATCACTTCTTCGGGCAGAAAGTGCCGATTGCCGGCATCGCCGGCGACCAACAAGCCGCTCTCTTCGGTCAGGTCTGTTATGATGAAGGGATGGTTAAAACGACCTATGGCACCGGCGGATTCATGCTGATGAACACCGGCGAGCAGGCCGTAAAGTCCAATTGCGGCTTACTGACGACCATTGCTTGGGGACTCGGAGGGAAAGTGACGTATGCCCTGGAAGGCAGTACATTCGTTGCCGGATCGGCTATTCAATGGCTGCGTGACGGACTGCGCATGCTGAAAACATCGCCGGAGAGCGAAACCTATGCTACCAAAGTCACATCGGCCGAAGGCGTGTATATGGTTCCCGCGTTTGTCGGACTCGGCACGCCGTACTGGGATAGCGACGTCCGCGGTGCGATTTTCGGTCTAACTCGGGGCACGACCAAAGAACATCTTATTCGAGCCACACTAGAGTCACTGGCCTATCAAACAAAAGATGTGCTGATTTCGATGGAAAAAGATTCAGAGATCAACTTGAAATCAATGCGCGCGGACGGCGGAGCGGCACTGAACAACTTTCTGCTCCAGTTCCAGTGCGACATGCTCGGCGTCACGGTCGAGCGGCCGGAAAACATTGAAACGACAGCACTCGGCGCGGCTTATTTGGCCGGCCTGGCTGTCGGTTTTTGGAAAAATACCGATGAAATTCGCCAGATTTGGAAGCTGGGACGTGCCTTCCATGTGCAGATGGACGAAGCACACCGCGCGCAACTGTATTCGGGTTGGAAAAAAGCCGTCGCGGCGGCGAGGGCCTTTAAATAATCGCCATAAATTTTAGCTGATGATACAAAAAAGATCGTTACCCGGGAAGTCGAAAGCGCGGCTCCCGGTTTTTTTAATGATCTCATTCACCCGGTCATGATCCGACCGAACCTTCTTCTCCCTCTGCCATCCGCCGACGCATTTTCCGTCGCCAAGTAAAAGCACAGAGTGCCACGCAAATTTCATACAGTAAAATCAGCGGGACGGACATGACCGTATCGGACACAAAATCAGGCGGTGAGAGGACGACACCCAGTATAATCAGTACGAAATACGCGACGCGACGCCACTTTCTCATCCGTGCCGGCGTGACAATCCCCAAGTTTGTCAAAAAAACAACCACCACCGGTAATTCAAACAAAAAGCCGAACGGCAGTACAATATTGAGCATGAAATGAAAGTAACGATCAACGGTAAAAACGACACGGAACATGCCCTGATTCATCGACAGCAGAAAGCGGAAAATGTTTGGAAAAACGACAAAATAGCCAAAAGCAATGCCGGCGACGAATAGCAGGAACACCGCCGGAATATAAGAAAGTGTGAATTTTCGCTCGCGCGGTGTCAGCGCCGGTTCAACGAATCGCCACAGCTGCCAAGCGGCAAACGGCAAAGTAACAGCGATGGCCAGCACACCAGCCAGAACAAAATAAATCCAGACAATATCGCCGGGACTTAGCACCGCCAAGTGTTGAATCCCCAGATCACGGGTCATCCAAAGATAGAGCTTTTTTGTGAAACACAGCATGACCACCGCACTGACGATGAAGACGGCCAGTACGGCCAGCAAACGATGCCGCAATTCATTTAAATGATCGGTCAGCGTCATCTGTCGTTCCGCCATATACGCTCACCCGATTTCATTTTTCTTTACCGTTGTCACTCGTTTTTTCACTTTCGCTCAAATTTTGCTGCTTTTTGGCATGATTATCCTCATCATCGACCAGACCGCTCGCCGCATTTTTAAATTCTTTCAACGTTTTTCCAAAGGCCTTGCCAATTTCCGGTAGTTTGGACGGCCCGAAAATCAGCAGTGCGACAATCAAGATTAATATAAAACCGGAAACGCCGATACCACCAAATCCCATCTTTCATGCACCTTCTTCTTAGCTAATTTTATCCAATAGTTGTCCGATCGTTCAACAAATTCTCGGCAGCATCATCCCCGACAGACGATGCAACCGCCGCCGGCTGCCGAGCGGCGTCTCCAGCAGCAAGTGTCCGGCGCCGCGGCCGGTCACGTGGCCGATCACGGCCGCCTTTTTGCCCTCCGGAAATCGGTGCAGTATCTCAAGGATCCGATCGCGGTCCCGCCGGGCGGCAATCATGATGACTTTCCCTTCATTAGCAAGATACAGGGGATCAAAACCAAGTATATCACATGCCCCATTCACTTCGTTGCGGATCGGCAGCGATGATTCGGAAAGTTCAATCTGTGCACCGAAATCTTCGGCAATTTCGACTAACGTTGTCGCCACCCCGCCGCGTGTGGGATCGCGCATCATCTTCACGTCGCAGCTGGCGTCGATCACCGCATCGATCATCCGATTCAGTGACGTGCAGTCGCTTTTCAAATCGGTCATTAACCCGAGTTCGCCGCGTGCCGCTAGAATCGCAATCCCATGATCGCCGATCGTGCCGCTGATAATGACGTCGTCTCCCGCTTCGATTTGTTCGGGAGCGATACCGCCGGAGCTGCGCTGCAGGCCGATACCGGTCGTATTAATATACAGACCGTCTGCACCGCCTTTTTCCACGACTTTCGTATCGCCGGCAACCACGCGGACACCGGCTTTTTTCGCTTCATCCGCCAAAGAGCGGACAATCTTGCGCAGGCTGGATAATCGGAAACCTTCTTCGATGATAAAACCGGCGGTCAGGCAGAGCGGCATCGCCCCGGCTACCGCCAGATCATTGATTGTCCCACTGACGGCTATTTTACCGATGTCGCCGCCGGGAAAAAACAGCGGTTTGACCACGAAACTGTCCGTGGTGACCGCAATCCGTTTTTTATCCAGCGAAAGGAAGGCCGAATCGAAACGTGCGTCGCCGCTGTTTCCAAAGGCGGAAACAAAAATTTGCTGAATCAGTTTATGAGCGAGTTCGCCGCCGTCCCCATAAGCCAGTGTGATTTTCCGTTCCATCCCGTCAACCTTCCTCTCTCATATAGGCATAATGCGCCGCGCAGCTGCCTTCCGTCGATACCATGCACGGTCCGATCGGATGCAGCGGCGTGCAGGCTTTGCCGAACAGCAGGCACTCTTCCGGAGAGGCCAGCCCGCAAATCATATCGCCGCAGCGGCACAATGTTTGCTTCGGTTCGCCGACATGGATTGCGAATCGTTTCTTCGCATCAAAGCGAGCGTATTTTTCGCGGATTTCCAAGCCGCTGGCCGGGATCACACCGATACCGCGCCAGGCTGTATCACAAGGTTGAAAAAATTTGTGAACGATGCGCTGCGTTGCTGGATTGCCTTCGGTACGGACCACACTTGCGTAATTATTGACAATCGCCGGCCGGCCTTCATCAACCAGCTGCAGCAGCTGTCTCTTATACACATCTGACG
>UQRJ01000243.1 GCA_900543345.1 uncultured Sporolactobacillus sp.
GTCGGCAGCGTCAGATGTGTATAAGAGACAGGGCTTATTTTCCGCCTACAAATATTTTACTCCTACCGGATCACTCCTTGAATCTGTTTTTTGTCGACTTTGATTCTACCAAAGGAGTGATCCGCTTTGCATCCCGAAAAACTCATTGCCCCTCCTCATTTCGCCGAAAATCCCGAAAAACTTGCCTACAGAAATTTTACTCATAGCGGATCACTCATTCAACCCGCGCGGTTGCATCGGATAGAGTCGTCGTTTTTTGCATCGTTGTTCTTTTCTTCCTATTATATTTATACGCTTCATAGGACTGTGCCAGGATCTGAATCGGATGCCATACTTTCTTATCGGTCAGTTGATCAAGCTGATTCTTGCACATGCCGCATTCAGTAACGGTGTAATCCGGATCCATTCTTCGGACAGCTTCGGCCATTCGTTGTCCCATGTCCATCGACACGTCGTATTTCTCCTGTTTAAAACCATAAGTGCCACATTGCCCGCAACAGCCGCTGGCCAGACTGCCGATCCGATAGCCCGGGATAAGTTCCAGTACATCCAAGGTCGGACTCCCCATCCCTTGGGCACGCATGTGGCACGGCGCATGATAACCTGCCCGCTTCCGAATCGGCGCAAGATGTAGATTTAATTCTCCTTGTTCGTGCAACATACGCAGATATTCTTCCGCATCGTAAACATGCTGCGCTAACTCACGGGCTTCATCCGTGCCGACGAATGAAAGATATTCTTTCTTTAAAGCCATCCCGCAACTGGTGCAAGTTGTCACCACATCATAGCCTTGACGGACATAGGAAAGGAGATTTTTGATATTATAAGCGGCGTTTTTTACCGCTTGCTTCATTCTGCCATTGGCCATCATCGGAATCCCGCAGCATTTTTGGGGCGGCTTGACAACATCGATCCCATTAAAGCGCATGACTTTGACAAAACTTTCGGCGACATCGGGATCATTATACATGGCAAAACAGCCGACAAAATAGGCCACTTTACGTTCTGTATGTGCCGTTTTCTTTTTATAGACGCGATTAAAATTTTTAAAACGATAGGCCGGAAATCGTCTGTCCGCCGGGATATGCATCAAGACTTCCATCATTTTTCGCACCGGACGGATTTTCATCGACAGATTGGTGATCGGTGCGAACGTAGAAGCCATCTTCCCGACCCACTCGGCATTGCTCAACACGAAATCACGAAATGTCGAGCCGTTTTTCTCGGTGCGATGCGCCTTTAGATAAGCGGTCAGTTCGGATACTTGCACATTTTCCGGACAAGCAAGATCACAATTGCCGCAAAGGGTGCAGTAGTCGATGCGCGAATCGTCGATTGCCCGGTTATTATCGGTCAGTCGTTTCAACTCAGGACCCATGTGTTTCGGACCGCCGAAACGCAGCGTAATTTCCGAAACCGGACAGCTGGCCACACAAGCATTGCACTTCAGACATTTATCGTAACTGCTTGCAAGTGTCGACGAATCAAACATTGACAATTCCCCCTCGATCCGTTTTTTCCAGTGCGTCGAGCGCCTGATGCAAGGCATTCAGAGTTGACCAAATCGTGTAGACGCCGCCGACAACCGGTTGCGTTAATGACGACGCACGTTGCATCGCACCGACAGCATGCACATTTTTCGGAACGGCGGCCAACGTCCCTGCCGCAGTTGCCTGTAAATGAAGCGCTGTTTCTGCGAACCCGTTGTCCGTCATTTTGAGTCCGCCGCCCAGGATGCCGCCGGTGGCCAAGATAAACTGGCTGCCGGTAAGATATTCCGCTCTTGCGGAAGTCACGATACGGATCGCTTGCAACCGGTCCCCGGCGATTTTGCCGCCGGAGACAGCGGTATTCTCATAGAAACGCACGCCGCAGCATGCCGCCTTTTCTCTGAGTACATCATTCAGGCGAATCGCCGTGGCATTCGGCGGGAGGCCCGGAGCTTCGGTAATCGTCGCCCCCAATTCATCGGAGAGGCTGCCTGTCACCTCACGCCAATGTTGCCATCCGAGTGCAGCAGGGAAAATGCAGAAATCGGGTGCCCCGATCTGTTTGGTCTGCAATTGTCCGCGAATCCGCCCGACACAGGTTTCCCTGATTGCTTTTCGATCCAGCAAATGCGCCACATCGAGCTGTGTCATCACGCGCTGTGAATGGCAGCCGAGTCGGATGCGGATTGCATCGACCCGCATTTTCGGTCGCTGCCTGGATAGATTGGCTCTTACGAAGGCAGGCTGAAAATCGGCCAGTTCTTCGAAGCCGACAATGAGCGCATGCCCGGCTTCCGGGACAGGAGCGACGGTATCCGGATACAGGGCCGTTGTTTTTAACAGCCCCGATCCGGTCACAACTGCTGCCGGTCGGCCGACTTCGCCGCGATACGGATAACCAAGCCCGGCAACCAATTTTTTAAAGTCGGCAACGGCTTGCCCGACGTCTATCCGCGCCGTATTTTCGGCTGCACTTGGTTCTTCCCGCGACGCGTCCGTCGTAATCGGAATTTCATCCATCAGCCCGGTCGATTGCACCAGTTTTCCGGTTCCCGACGCCACCACGGCCGTTGAAAAACCGTTCTTCCTGGCCGTAAGCGCCGCCAGCAATCCGGAAAGTCCCGCTCCGATTACAATGACATCATACATGGCGATCGACCTCCTCGGGAATGCCAAGTGATGTATGATAGATGGCCCGCATCAATTGAAACTGTTTGGCCGTTTCCCCTACAGCAACAACGCGCATTCCCTTCTCACGTTCGTTCAGCGCAAGGCGCAGCGCCCGATTTGCTTCGTCAACGGTTGCCTGACCGTTTTCCACCGCCGCCGCGGCCGTCCGGAAAAAGCAGAACGTCCCCTGACAGGGCCCCATCCCGATTCGCGTACGCCGACGAATATCGCCAAGACGGAACTCGGGACAGCTCCGCGGCACCGATTCCACCTCCGCCCATGTGACCTGTTCACATTCACAGATTACATGGCGTTCTCGCTCATCCCGCAGTTTGCTTTCGAGTTGCCGGCCGGCGGTCCCCGCCCATCTGACCAACTTGTCTTTTGCGGCCGGCGCGACATCGGCATCTTGAAACGTGGCCTGCGGCTTCCGCCGCCAGACCGGTTCTTCCCGGGTTGTACAGAGGGCGTGTTTTCCCAGCTTTTCACAGACCATATCGACGGTCCGTTCCGCCATCAGCCGAAAGGTCGTGAGTTTTCCGCCGGTAATCGTAATGAATCCGTCCAATCCGTCCTGCTTACGATGATCGATCAACGCCATCCCGCGCGAGACATGACGGCCGCCGGCCCCATCTTCCGCACCACCCGTCTGGTAAAGCGGGCGGCTGCCGCTGTAAGCCCGGATTAAACGCAATTCGTGAATATCGGGAATCAGCGCTTTTCCTTTTGCAAGCATGCCGTTCATCTCGGCGCGGTTCAACGACACATCTTCCGGGTCATCGACATTGTTTCCGGTCGTTCCAAAAATCGTCACATCATGGGCCGGTACAAAAATATCACCGTCGCCCGGCTGCCGCAGCCGATTGATCACCCGTCGGTTAATGCGGCGGGCAAAAACGACAAGCATCCCCTTGTTATTGATCAACCGCAACGCTGCACCGGCCATAGCGGCGATTTGCATTCCCCAGGGGCCGGCGGCATTGACCACAAGACCCGCCTCAACGGCAACCTCTTCTCCGGAAAAAACATTGCGGACTCTGACCCCGCAGATCCGTTTCCCGTCGCGGATCATGCCGACCGCCTCGTGATAGGTCAGCACGGTAGCACCGCGATTTTTCGCATCTTCCGCCGCATCGCCCAGAAGCGTAAAATCGTCGACAGCTCCGTCTGGTACGCGATAAGCAATTTGAATATCCCGGTTCAAAAATGGCTCTTCACGCAGAACTTGTTCGACCGGTACTTGTTGCGCCGGAATGCCAATCTTCTCGCAGGATGCCGCCCACTTTTTTACATAATCATCGTCGTCCTCCGGCACTTTGACAAACCACCCGTCCGTCGTTTCGATCGATCCCGGAAATGTTTTTTTCAAAATGAGATTTTCTCGATAGCATTCGCGGGCCGCTTCCGGATCTCTTACAACATAACGTCCTCCCGAATGCAACAAACCGTGATTTCGCGTCGATGTCCCGTGGCCGAGGTCGCCCTTCTCAATCAAAACGGCTCGAAAACCACGCAACACCAAGTCGCGCAATACGCCGACCCCGGTAATTCCGCCGCCGATCACCGCAACATCCGTCAATAGTTTCCGCATGATTTCTGCCTCCCGTTCAGTTTCTTTATTTTTCTGTAAGCGGATTCATTTTATCGCATTCCCATCGGCTTCGAAGAAAACAAAAAAGAAGCTATCGAAAATTAGGAATGGTTATTCCCGCTTTTTTCTAGCTTCTCATATGCTCAAGCACAGTGACTATTAACTTTTCAATGTCATTCTAACACAATTTCACGGGTCATGGGGATCTGTTTAGCTAATTTTTCGTTAAACAAAATTTCGTAAAAAACAAAAACTGCTATTGACAGCGTTTTCATTTTTGTCTATTCTGTGTATTGGATTTTCAAAGCTTGTAAGCGCGCGCTGTAAATTCAAATCTTTTCCACTTGGTCAACAAAAAGGGGGACAAAAATTGTCCGGATTTCTAGGTGAACTCATCGGTACAATGGTTATGATCTGTCTCTTATACACATCTGACGCTGCCGACGAATAGCCTTGTGTAGA
>UQRJ01000244.1 GCA_900543345.1 uncultured Sporolactobacillus sp.
CGGCAGCGTCAGATGTGTATAAGAGACAGGATCGGACATTGGCCGAGCGGCTGCTCGGCTGGCGGCCGACCGTGACGCTGGAAACGGGACTCAAAGCGGAAATCGCCGATCTGCGCCGCATGTACGGGGAGGAAAATTAATGGATATCGCTTTTGTTTGCACGGAAAAACTGCCGTCCCCGGCGATACGCGGCGGAGCCATCCAACTTATGATCGACGGCGTTGCGCCGTATTTTGCCCGCCGCCACCGGCTGACGATTTTCTCCGTGACTGATCCGGAGCTTGCCACGGAAGAGGCAGCGGGCAACATTCGTTTTCGCCGATTCGATCGCGAGCGCTATACCGCTTCCGTCGCTTCCGCCCTTGCCGGCGAATCGTTCGATATCGTACACGTGTTTAACCGGCCAAAACATCTGATTGAATACAAACGGGCCCACCCTGAACAGCGCTTCGTGCTCAGCCTGCATAACGAGATGTTCAAGGCGCGTAAAATCGGCGAACGTGACGGGGGAGAAGCCGTAAGCGCCGCCGAACGGATCATGACCGTCAGCCGCTATATCAAAGAAACACTTGTCCGGCGTTTTCCTCAGGCGATCGGTAAAACCGACGTCGTCTACTCGGGTGTCGATCTGTCCCGCTACCACCCGGTATGGACGCAGCAGGGCCGCCGGATTCGCGAGCGGATGCGTGCAACCTACGGATGCGCCGGGAAAAAGGTTATCCTGTTCGTCGGCCGGCTGAGCCGTTCCAAGGGCCCCCATCTGCTCATCCAGGCCATGAAGTATATTCTCGAAGATCATCCCGACGCACTTCTGATGATTGCGGGAGGCAAATGGTTTAGCGACAACGGCTCCAACCGATATACACGCTACTTACACGAACTGGCCGAACCATTGGCAGACCGCGTCCGATTTACCAACTATGTACCGGCCGAACGCATCGCCGACCTTTACACCCTTGCCGACGTCTTCGTTTGCAGCTCGCAGTGGCAGGAGCCGCTGGCGCGCGTCCATTATGAGGCAATGGCCGCCGGCATACCGATTATCACGACAAACCGCGGCGGCAACGGCGAGGTCGTCCGCGCACCGGAGCGAGGGCTGCTGATTGATGCCTACGATAAGATCACACCGTTTGTCCGAGCGGTCGATTTCGTTTTCTCCAATCCGTTTACTGCAGAAAAAATGGCTAAAAACGCCCGCGCTTATGTCGAAACACATCATTCATTCTCCCAAGTCGCCCGACGGATGGAGCGGATCTACGAAGCGGCGGCAATGAATTTTAAAGGCGTTCATCGGCGCTATTTGCATTGATTGCCGTATTTTTCACGAGAAAAAGAAGCGGTTCACAAAATGGCTGCAAGTGAACCGCTTCTTTTGCCGGACGGCCGGTCCGGACGGCCGGCAACAAGATCGGCGCTCAGCCACGGCGGCGCCGGTGGATTGCGATCGATCATATAATCGGCGCCATCCGTTCTTTTTTTTCGTTTCGCCCGGGATACGCCGGCGGTTTTTTTCTCCCGTTTTTTCGTCTGCGGCTCCGTCTTTTTGATTGGCGCCTTCTCACCGCTTACATTCGCGACCGGATCCGTCCGGCGGTCCGGCTGAACGGCCCATTCAACAATCGGACCGCTTGCCGGCGGTGGCAATGAAAACGGTTCCGCCTGTAAATCCGCTTCCGGATGCGACAGCAGTCGTTCATATTCCGAGGCACTCCAGCCCATCGCACCAGGCGGAGAAAAAAGATAAGGGGCCAGATCGACGATCGGAATCTGCAATTGATCAAGATGCGTTAAATCAGTCAATCAATCGCCCCCTTTCACAATGGCCATCATATTGTCGAAATGATTGAGAAAATGCTCCTTCGAACGCTCCATATCAACGATATTTTTCAAATTGATCAGATATTTTTCATCGTTCCACGTTTTTTTCTGGCCGAGAAAGTATTTGTGCGCTAGTGCACAAAATAGATGCGGAAACTTCAGATCGGCCCACAGCATGCGATACTGCTCTTCGGCGAGCGGATGAATGCGATCGTAGGCCTGCAGCATCCGCCCGGCCAGATCGTCGTCCCAGACAGCCAGTTTTTTCATGATTTTATTCAGTAAAATGCGCAGATCCCTGACCGGCAGATCGATGGTAATCGAGTGCAAGTCTTTCATAAAGAGGTCGCCGTCTTTCATGATCAGCCGGGCCATGGTAAAATCCTGCTGGCAAAAACGGCCCGACGCCATGAATGCCTCTGCCTGGCCGCCCGCTTCCAAACGCTCTAGTTCGCTGAGCGCTTCCCGGCCGCGGCGCATCATGGTGTCGATGTGTGTCAAGAATAACCTGGAGAATTCGCTCTCCGACTGCTCGAGAATCAGCCTTTTATGATCCTCCAGCTCCTGCAGCTTCCAACGGTACAACTTCTGCCACTTTCCTGCCCGCGTCCGCCGCCGGCTCCCCTCCGGCGAGTCAAAGCCGCTTGACGCCTGATGAAAGTGAGCGGCAAATTCGGCCGCCTTGAGCATGTACTGCGGACTATAGTAGTGTACCGGCTCCCCGCTTACGGCTTCATAGAGCACGTACGCGTGATCTCCCTCCGACAGGCAGAGAGCGCCGTTTTTCGTCGCTATCAGTTTGGCGATCGGCAAACCGTTCTCCTGCAGATGGCGGTGTGCCGCGGCAATGAACACCATCCGTTTCGGATTCATCGTTTCCCGTCGCAGAAAAAAATCCCCTTCTTTGGCCTTGATCCGCCATTTGACGCGTCCGCGGCGAACAAACAACAGCCGAATCGATTGCACCTCAATCGGATAAAGTTCAAGAATATGCCGCAACGCCTCACGCCGCGTGTTGATTTCCTCTGGTGATGATGATCCCATGTTCCGCCCCCCGTTTCAAGTACTCACCGATCGATAGACACGAAGCAGGTCGCCGGCGACTCGCTCCCAGCTATAGCGTTCTTCCGCCTTTTTTCTCCCGTGCCGACCCATCGCCTGCCGCCGGTTCTCGTCATCAAGCAGGTCGCCGATTACCTTGGCATACGCCGAAGGCTCGTCGAACCGTTCGATAATTACGCCGTTTTTCTCTGCGTCGACGGCTTCTTTATTGCCGCCGCGGTTTGTCGTAACGATCGGCAAACCGGCCGCCATCGCCTCATAATGGACGCGGGCCAACGGTTCCTGCCACTGCGAGCTGCAGACAAACAGATCGGCCATCGCGTAATAATACGGCATATCGACCGGTTTGACGAACTGAATGAACGTGACATGCTCCCGCTGCGTTGCAGCCAGCGTGAACAGGTGCCGCACATAGTTGTTGACGGCGTTGTCTCCGAACCACTTTGATCCGATAAATACGAGCATTGCCTCCGGATGACGGGCAATAATCGTCGGAAGGGCCTGCAGCAGGATGTGCGGTCCCTTAACCTTGCTCAATCTGCCGACAAATAAAATCACTTTCTTAGCTTCGCATCCCGCTTTCCGGCGCATGATGCGGCGGACATCCGCTCCTGTATCGGTCCACGGCGGATAAAAAGCGTCGGGATCAACGCCGGAATACACCGTTTCTGTTTTAGTCCCGGCCTCAGGAAAACGGCGGACAATGCCGTCGCGAATAAAATCACTGACGGTCACAATACGCGAAGCAGCGTCGATCGCCTGCTTCCCCGCTTCGCGATCGATCTTGTGCTCCGAGAACATATCGTTATGCACGCTGAGCACAAACCGGCTCTCCGGTGAGGCCGCTTTCAGCCGACTGAGCCAGGCCGGCCGGTTGCATAGATGGACGACATCGTAATGGCTTTTTTTCAGTTCCGTTTCAAGCTGCTCCGGGTATTGATCCGCATCGATGCGGATATGATGCACGCCGCGCGACGTTTCCTGCTTTGCAAGTTGCGGATCGGCAATAGAAAATATTGTTATTTCATCACTGCGGGCAATACGCTCAGCGGCCGCTTGCAGATAAATCTGGGTTGCTCCGCCGCGGATCGGCGGTACCGGCAGCTTTTCCGTTGCAATCATGGCAATGTTCATGTGCTTCTCCTCCGGCAATCAACTTTGATGAACCATGTTCTTTGTCATGATACGAACATCTCGATCGACATGTGCGCAATCCCCGCCGCGATCAAAAAAACAGGCGAAAGCCACGACGGCAAACGCCCGATTGCAAGCCGATGTGTCCCGGTCGATAGCAGAATCGCGATCGTGGCCATAAAGTGATATAAAAAGCGCTAAAACGGAGGAAAAAAGATGGAACAAGTAAAACCGTTACTCAGCTATCGGCAGATTCAGCTGGTCAGTGAAGATTTGACGCACCGTCCTGCGGCAAAAAAAAATACCAGCGAACGAAGTCGTCGCAACAAAGCGAAAAAAGCAGTCAAAAGCAGGAGCCGCGAGGAAAAAGAAGCAATGGAACTAACCCCGGAAATGGTCGAGAAGCTGAACCGTCTCGCCACATTGATGACGGCTCATTGGCCGATCAATGTCGAACAGGTTGAGCTGATCCAAGGGGGACAAATGGCAATCGTTTGGAAACTGACGACCGACCGCGGGCCGCTCTGCCTAAAACGCATCCACCGCCCGGAGAAAAAAGCACTCTTCTCAATTTACGCGCAGGACTACCTTGCGAAAAAAGGCGCTCCGGTTCCCGGTATCGTCGCTAATCGATCGGGCGGTCTCTATACAAAACAGGGTCCCTTTCTCTTCGTCGTATACGACTGGATCGTC
>UQRJ01000245.1 GCA_900543345.1 uncultured Sporolactobacillus sp.
ACGAGATGTCTTAGGGTCTCGTGGGCTCGGAGATGTGTATAAGAGACAGATGACGACCTGAGTCGATGCCGGCCGCTGTTTCAGCCTCTCAGCAACATCCAGCCCCGATAAGCCCGGCATTTCGATATCGGCAATCAGGATATCCGGCGCATACCTCCGAACCATATCCAACGCTTCATCGCCGTTTGCTACTTCGCCGACGATCTCGATATCTTCTTCCAACTCAAGGAGCTGAGCAAGTGCGCCCCGTAACATTCGTTGATCTTCAGCAATAACCAGCCTCACGTGCCCTCACCTTCCTGTTGCCAATTTAAGGGCGACGACAGACGCACCGTTGTTCCACGGCTGTTCGTGTGAATCGCCGCCGTTCCGCCAATCAGCGATAGCCGCTCCTGCATCGTTCGCAGGCCATTGCCTATCGCTCGTCTTGCGGCAATGCCGCTCCCATCATCGGCAATCTCAACGACCAGCGCCGCCGTGTCCATTTCGATCGTCAGTCGGCAATGACGTGCACCGCTGTGCTTCACGACATTAGTTACCGCTTCGCGCAGCGCTAAAGCCATCATTGTTTCGCTTTTTCCGGAAAGCTGCGGCCATTTTTGCGGCATTCGCTTATAGACAGCGATTTCTTTTTCTTCAAGCAGCCGCTCTGCCTCCCCTATTTCCGCTCGCAGCGACCGATAGCCGGCCGACGATACCAGTTGTCTTGTCTGAGTCAGTGCTTCGCGTGAAATTTGTTCAATGTCGCTCACTTCTTTTTTCGCTCGTTGTCCGTCCTTATCGATCAGCCGTCCTGCCAGTTCACTTTTCATAATGATCATCGTCAGCGTGTGTCCGAGCGTATCATGCAGGTCACGGGCAAAACGATTGCGCTCCTGCTGCCGCGTCAGTTCGATAATGCGCTCATTGGCGTGATCCAGCTGGCGATGAAGTTTTCTCGTCCGTTCAAAGCTAAAAATGGCAATCGGGATCGCCAACTCGATCAGCATCCAAATGAATAAATAGGTGTGAAAAAACGCCGACTGATTACCCTTCAGTGCCAGCGACACGATAACAAGCGACAGAGCAAGCCCGACCATACCGACAACAAGCTGAAGCAGACGATCAGCGTAACCGAACAAAAAAGCAAACATTAAGCCGTAAAGAATGATAAACGGATCGGCAGACATAATCGCAACGGTGCTCACAGCCGCCGCACCGAGCAACAACCAAGCGACAAGGCTCCAGTCCGACGCCCAATACATCTGCCGGAAGACAATAAACAAGGTCAAACCGCCGACGATACCGATTATTTTAACCAGGCCGATCATTTGCCCGACCTGATAAAAATATTGGCTAAGCCATAAAACGGTCCAAATATACGGGTAGGGGCCCGTTGATCTGGGAAACAGTCTCACAGACTCCGCCTTCTTCCGAATAGTCGTCCTTAAGATAAGGCGCAGATCATCGATCAGACGAATGCGGCCGCACATGTCCGCGCAAATCGAGACAAGCTTTGCCGCGCGACGATGAGCCAATTTTTTCATCTTCGCTTAAAACAATTTTACCACGATCAAGCATATGCAGATGGTAGTGGGCAAATAAGCGCACGTCCTCCACGCGATGTGTTGTCAAAAGCACACTTTTTCCCGTCCGTTGCAGCCGCTCGATCTGCGCGGCAATTTGGGCGGCAGACAGAGGATCCACGCCCGCCGTCGGCTCGTCGAACAAATAAAGGGTCTTATCTAGCAAACAATCGAGCAGAATCGTAAACCAACGCCGCTCGCCCGGCGACATTTTACCATATTGCCTGTTCCAAAGACCGGCGATCTTTTGCATCGTTTGCCGGTCGTCGGTAAATAGCGGGGCAAATAATAGCGGCGAGAGGTCGCGGGGGCGGTAGCAGCCGCTGCCGCAAAGGATCAGTTCGGCCAGATCCTTGCCGCGGATCGTATGTAACATCGGTACGCCTTGGATATGGTAAAGAATATTTTGCCGGGGGATCGGTTGACGTATCGCGTCCTTTAGCGGAATCAAGCCGGCAATGATGTCAAAAAGCGTCGTTTTGCCCGCCCCATTCATCCCGAGCAGAATATTGACCGTTCCGGGAACAATATCCAGCGACAAATCGTCAAGTAAGTTTTCCGAAGCACCGGGATAAGTAAACGTTAAATGAGTCATTTTCATGGTTAACACCTCAACTGCGGAAGACAGGAAGAATCTTTATTCGCTGTGCCGAGAATCCACCGACGAGTAAGTACAAAACAGCGGCGGCCGCTGCCGCAATCCGATCGGCCGGCGCACCGCTGCGCAGAAAGAATGACCCGATGCCGGATGCATAGTCCATCGGATTAATCAGCATCATCAACCATGCCGGCAGATGGAATCGGGATAAATCCAACCACGACAGCGCAATGAACGTAAAAATCAACACATTCACGATCGGCATGACCGTCTCCGGTCGAATCGGCAACACGGCAAAAAGCAAAAACAACGCGTAGATCGGCGGATCGGCAATCAGCACCATTGCTAATGTTACAACGGCTAACTTTCCCGGTGACAGCTGAAATAGAAAGGCGCACAAGCCGTCCAAAACAACTAACGAACCGCCCAAAACAATCAGCTGAGCTAAAAAGCGTGCCGCCAGAATCGTCCGTGTATTACCGGTAACGAACAACATCATTTTCAGAAATTGATTCTCGCGCAATTGAATAAAGTCCGGCCCGCTTGCCATTAGAGCAAACAGCACAATCATGTAGGCGGTCCAGTCGACGATCAGCGACAAGGCCGCTGTTTCCGACGGATGATGAAAAATTTGCCGGCGCATCGAATAAACGATTGATACGATGGGAATACCCAGTGTAAAAATGAAATTCAATTTATAATAAACCATCACGCTCAGAAAATGTTTTGTCAGTACAATGATTTTCATCCGCATCGCCCATTTTCTTCAATTCATTTAAGATCAGCATACAACCGGGCGACGGCGGTGAATAGTCATCGGTGTCATTCAACCGATATGACAGTTGTCATATCGGCCGGCCGGAAATAATGAGATACGCCGTGAACCGTTCGCTGACAGCAGGCGAATTCCCGTACAAGGGCATGCCGAAGCTTGTTCCGCGGATTAATCGTAGCATTGTTTTTCTCAGAAAATAAAAAAAGCTACAGACATCCGCTTAGGGATCTGTAGCTCTGCTCGCTATTATTTTCGATCGTTAATCAAGAATCCGCCGAACGACACCTCTGAAATGTTGCTTCCAATAGCCGCTGTTCATATTGGCCACTGCAACGCCGGTACTACTCTGTGAACCGATGAACCGGCCGCCGCCAAGATAAATGCCGACATGCCCGTTTGTCTTATAGGTATCGAAGAAAACGAGATCTCCCGGTCTGGCCGCACTATAGCTGACCGCGCGACCCTGGCTAACCAGCGCACCCGTGCTGCGGCCGACGCCAATACCGTTGGCCGCGAACGCCGCATGTACAAATCCCGAACAATCAAAACGTCCGCTCGCTGGATCGGAGGCGCCGAAGACATATTTCGAACGGCCGATATACCGATTCCCATAACCGGTAATGCCGGAAATACCGCCGGTCGCGGCCGATGCCGATACATTAAAGGAAGATTTCGCCGGTGCCTTGGATCTTGTCGCCGGGGAAGAGGAGGAGGAGCTGGACTTTTGAACCGATTTTTTCTCGGCGGGCGCCGCTTTTGTAGCGGCGGATACCGATAGACCGGCGATTGAAGAAGCGGACGGCTTATAGGATACTTGTGTCACATTTTTTTGTTTTTGAGCATGCTTCATGCTTTCTGCCGCATCGGAAAGTTGTGTCAACCGTTTGGCGACATCGGACTGCTTACCGTTAAGTGCATCCGAAGCGATCTTTTTCTGCTGCTGAAGCGACTCAACTTCCGCAAGCGCGCCTCTTAGTTTGGCCAACTTAGCAACATTGGCATTCTGTTTCTGTTCCATTGATGTTTTTTTAGATTTGACGGCCTGTTGGTCGTTTTTCTGTGCCGTAATGATCTTCTGATCCTGGCTGGTAATCGTAAATAATGCTTTGGTGCGATCCAAAAAATCGCCGAAATCTTTTGAGCCGAGCAATACTTCCAAATAGTTGACCGATCCGCCTTCTTTATAGATAGACACCAGACGGTCTTTCAACAAGCCTTTTCGTTTTTCAATCCTTTTCTGCAAAGTACCGATTTCCGATTTTAGCGAAGCGATCTTATCGTTTGTCCGATTGATCTCTCCTTGAGAATCACTGACTTCCTGAGTCAATTTCAACTGCTTTTTCGTTACTTCTTTTAGATCCGACTTCAAGGCTTTTTGCTGCTCAGTCAATTCGGCCTTCAAGGATTGCTGAGTAGACGTTTCTTTGTTAATTTTGCTGAGCGACGGTTCAGCATATGTAACGGAAGGCATCACGGAACTATATGTCAGACCTGCAGCAAGCGCCAGAGCGATTGTGGCTTTTCTTTGGTTCTTGTTCATAATCGGTTTTGTATCCTCCCCAAGACAATCTTCTCTATGATTCATCTTCCGTTTTTTGATTAAATACCGTTTAATTCGACTTTTTCATTATATCATCTGTCCAAAATGTCAGATATTAAGCTTATATTTCCTGTCTCTTATACACATCTGACGCTGCCGACGAATAGCCTTGTGTAG
>UQRJ01000246.1 GCA_900543345.1 uncultured Sporolactobacillus sp.
GCATACGAGGTGTCTTAGGGTCTCGTGGGCTCGGAGATGTGTATAAGAGACAGGACAAAAACCGCCCGCTGCGCGCCGCGGCTTAGTGCTTCAATCCCCAGCCCACCGCTTCCGCCGTAGAGATCGAGTACCGACCCGCCCGCAAAAAAAGGACCGATCATGTTAAAAATACTCTCCTTGACCTTATCCGTTGTCGGCCGTGTCATGCGACCGCCGACGGCTGTTAAATTTCTCCCCTTGTTTTCTCCGGCAATCACTCTCACAGAAGATCCATCCCTTTCGGCAACCATCACCCACATCCGGATGTATATAAAAAATGGGATAAGTGAATAATAGCATTTGGCAACATCGTCACGATGTTGGCCCAACCGCGGATGCTTACGTTTCCCCATAAGTTTTCCGCCGGTTTCTCCTCTCCCATTAGTCTTGCATCGGTCGATGCATAAAGACAGCCCGCAGATTTCTGCGGGTTTTTTCTTTAGCATCGGCAGGCAGCAAAAAACGGGAAACAAAAAGACACTCATTCGCTTTAGTTAAATACCTCGTCGCGCACTTCATGTATCGTTTTTCCCTTTTTATAAGTGGTAGGAACCTCCTGCAGGTGCGAATAGTCGATTTGTCTGACAAACTTGAGTCGTTTCAATTGATCGACGACCGTGTGGGCTGCATCGTGGTTACAATATAATACCGCGTACTTCATTTTTTTCGACACATAATGAACATAGCCGTACCGTCTGAGTATCCGAATATATTTTGTATTATACATCCAGATAATCAGACCGTCTCTTGCAACGATCGGCATCGGTTTTTTTCACCTCTGAATGTTCTAAACAGTCCTTGGGCAGACCGGCCTGTTTCTAGTGGATTCCGGTCCGGCATTTGCATTTCCCGCCCGCACCGCACCCTGCACTGCAGGCCCGATCAAAGAAGGGATCCCCGGTCGGTACTTTGATGGATCGAGAAACGGAACGAGCCAGCTTCAGGCTGATCCGGTCAAGCATATCGTTCAATTCTTTTTCAGCCCGCCTCATTTCCGCAATCAATGGATAGACATCCATTCTGCGTTTCGTTTCCATCATTTCGCGGGTAACGGTATGATAATCGGGATGGTAACGTCCGAAGCGCTGGACTTCATTGTATCTTTCCCTGATCCGCCTGAACCGCGTAATCAATGTCTGCGCGGGACGGCTGTCTTCAACCGCCTGCCTGCAGGAACAATAGCGCACATAGGCGTCCGATCGAATGATCATTGAAGCAAGCCGATCGGCTTCATCAAGAAGCGAGACATATTCTACCGTGGCGATCATTTTAGCACCTCCGACTTAAATCCAATATACAACAAATAACCGGAAAGTTCCATTGATCTTACATGTGTCCACCCGGCTTACCCCTCCGGCGGAGTGCCTCCTTTGCCGGCGGTCATCGCTTGTGCCATCCCGGCAAGCATCGAGAGCATCCCGGCTTGCTCGCCGAAGCGATCCAGCTTTTGTCCGAAAGTCCGGCCGTAAAAAAGATCCGCCGCTTGTTTCAGCCCGGCGATCGCTTGCGGCCGGCGGCTGAGCGTGCGGTACCATTCGGGATGCAGACGGACAAACACTTTCTCATCCGGATGTCCATCCAGATAGCGCTGAATCTCCTTGCGCATGTCGATCAGTCCCTTCGCGAGTCATGCGGCGGCCGTTCGGTCGGTCGATTTTCGCCGGATTCGCCGGTTTGGCGGAATTCGCCGATCAGCGTCCGCAGGCCGTCCAGCGCTCCGCTCAACGTATCCAACCGCTCCTGCCATTGCTTCGTATCTACGTGATCCACGGCGCTGACGATCTGATCCCAGGAAAAAGAACGACGGACCGGTTTCTCATCCTTTTTTATGACCACACCGTATTTTTCCCAGACATCGCCGGATTCACCGAAGATCAGCCAGTCCTCGTAGACGTTTTTCCAACTGATCTTGTGTGTCCGCACATGAGTAATGATTTCGGGATGCTTACGTAGAAATCGCTTGAATCGCTTCGTCGCTTCTTCCGTTTGCCCTCTCGCCATCTCCGGCCTCTCCTTTCGCGCTGTTTCTCCGAAAAGCTTCCTTTCCGGATCAATCCGCTATTATCATAGTCGGATCGGGCGGAGACGTGCGCCTATTTTGACCGCTTGCTTAAAAATCTGCCGGGCGAATAAAATCCTGTGTATAATAATTTCGATAGGTCCCGACACCCAGTTCTGTAAAGTCGCCGCTCAGCATGTTCTTGCGATGCTCCAGACTGTTCAGCCAACCAAGCGTGACGGCCGCCGCATCCGGATAACGCGCAGCAATATTTTCGCCCGCCGTGCGAAACGACACGTCTTCTTTATTCAAACGGGCCCGCAGATCACCGGACCATTTGGAATCATGAGAAAAATAATCTTTGGTCTTCATTTCTCGGCTGTGAAGATAAGCCGCCCGCGCAACCGGCGCGCTGCCTTTGAGCGGTCGCTTTCCGAACCGCATACGCAGCATATTCGTCAGGTCGAAGATTTCACGATCTTCCGCGTCGTCGACAGACTGATGCTCCTTCGCCGTCAAGGACGGGAGTTCCGGAAGTGCCCCCTTATAGGTCATCGCATAAGAACGCTGCATTGCCAGAATTCGCGGCGAAAGATAACGGACACCGATGAGTCGATCGGAAACATGATCGAAATTCAGCTGGACAACATTATTACCGAATTTAATCAGCGGACGCGCCATCATGTCTTCTTCGTTGAGTTCGACATCGAAACTCAGCTTGCCCTCATGAATCGACAATTCATCGGAGACCGGAATCTGCTCATAAATCTGCTGTGATTGCGAACCAATCTTAAACGGCATGGTTTTCAGCTTATTGCCGAGAACGTAAATCGTCACAACCTTTTCCGAATGATCGTCCAGGCCGATCTGAATATACTTTTCCGAATTTCGCCCGTAGATGAACCAGTGATAGCCGTATTTCGTCGCATCGACCCGTTCGGGCTTACCGAACATCTTCAGAATCTGCACTTGACTTTTGCCCATGAATGTATGCATGCCAGTCTTCGGTATTTTAAACGACGAGTGCACGTCGGAAATTCCATCGGTTTGCGGCCGGCTCTTATTGACGGACGGCCCGCCATAATGCGGAAAGCTGACAAGGCTGATCAGAAAGGTTCCTGCGAAAACAATAACGGCGATAAAAAAAATAATAAGATTTGTTTTTCGCATGTTTTTCCTCCCTTATCCGGAACAATAAAAACTCATAGCTTCATTATATCAGTCATCACCGCCGTAAGGACATCGACATCACCTCCTCCTTACGAAAAAAACGGTTCAGCGGTTTCCCCGGACGGTATACCCGTAGAGAATCACTTGAAACCGACCGGATGACCCGCTTGCCTGCCCGGTGCCGACGATACGAATCCGCCGATCGGCCGCCCGTTTCAGTTCGTTGTGCCGAATCGTAGAGCTCTGGTCGGCGGGCAGAACGATCGAACGGATACGCAGATGCGCTCTTCCCAGTTGCCGAAGTAAGGATTCGATTTTCCGGTTATCGACGGCATGCAAGCGACCGTCGGCCAGTGCAGCCGCTTGCAGCCGCGCCAACCGGAACAAGTCCCAATCCATATCGGCCGCTTGGATTCCCTGCTGAGCGCGCAGGGAATTGATCGACTCGGCCAGACTTTTTTCGGCATCCGTTACCGGAGAAAAATGGCGGCTGTGATACACTCGTCCGCTATGGATAGCAGGAGATGCCTCGACACCTGCCTGTGAACCCGGCAGTACTGCTGCGATCAAGGTTGCAGCTGTCAATTGAAATAGAATCTGCTTTGGCCAGCCCATCCGAATCACACCTTTCCTTATTCCCATTTTCTCCGAGAAAAGCGGTCGCTAAACGGGATGAAGGCGCCCTCAGGAAAGTATTTTTGCCAAGTAAAATTCATCAATGACGTGACCATGCGCGTGCAGCGCGTCACGGCGCATTCCCTCGATATGGAAGCCCGCCGACGCGGCCAGCAACAAACCGGCACGATCGTTTGCCGGAACCGTCAGTTCAAGTCTTATCATGTTCTTTTTTCGTGCATATTGTTCCGCCTGCCTGAGCAATCGGCCGCCAATGCCCTTTTGCCTTGCCGCTTCACGAACAAAAATAGCAACCCGTGCCCGATGACCGGTTGCATCCCACTCGTTTCCAATTAACGCCAGAAATCCTTCGACCGCGCCTTCTGCTTCGGCTATCAAAATAGCGACTGATCGCCGGCTAAGCCATTCACCCAGCCGATCGGACACATCGTTTTCCGCCGGACGATCACCTTCCGGAAACAATAACCGGGCCACGCGCTGCTCACTGCCCCGATAAAATCGTTCGATAAAAGCAGCGGTATCCTGCCGCTTCATTGCGTGAATGATCATTTTATCCCTCCGTTAAGGACATCCCTATTTCCAGTTTATTCAGCGCCGGCTCCGGCCATGCCTGCCGGCAAATAGTAAAAAAACGACCGGCGGCAAACCTCCGCTTCTTTCATCGGAGGTCCACCGCCGGTTGCGACAGCGAACGCTTTCAGATTAATGTAGCCAGGATCATGGCGGCAAAAATCAGCAGCAAATAATTTAATGAATAAACAAACATTCCTCTTGCCCTGTCTCTTATACACATCTCCGAGCCCAC
>UQRJ01000247.1 GCA_900543345.1 uncultured Sporolactobacillus sp.
CTGTATCGTTGTAACCGGCAGCGACGATCATGCGGTTTGGTTTAACGACTGTGAATCGACACCGCTCAGCGGAAAGAACGTCGCTGTCGCAAAAAACAAGTTTATCCGGATTTACGACGCGATGGGGCGGCGGGCGCTGGTCGTGAGGTAATCGATTCGGCACGACGGCTGTGATGACGCGTGCGCAGATGAATGATACTTATGGAGGTCATGCTCATGGCCCACCAAAATGCCCTCCTGCGCAAGCCGCCTTTGCTAAATCCGATCCGTGCGTTATAGTTAGATAGAATAATGGATTTTTCGAGTGATCGCAAAGGGGGATATCGCCACTATGGCTCATCAGTTAACCAGACAAGAGATTGAAGAAATGCAGGTCAAATTTGCCGACAATTCGCAAGCTGCGGTTGTCCAGCGGGCAGCGATGCGCAACGGTGTGCTGGAAGCCAGCTACAATTCGAAGGCAAAAGAGAAACTTAATCGGACGTTTTCCGTCGAAGTTGAAACCGGCGGCGTCACCAATCAGCGTCACAGCGGTCGCTGCTGGCTGTTTGCGACGCTGAATACTCTGCGGCATCAATTCGCCAAAAAATATAAATTGAAAGATTTCGAACTGTCGCAAGCCTATCTTTATTTCTGGGATAAGATCGAACGGGCCAATATTTTTTATGATCGGATTCTGGAAACGGCCGACAGACCGACGGACGATCGCCTGGTAAAGTTCTATCTGACCGAGCTGGGCGGTCCCGGCGGAGACGGCGGCCAGTGGGCAATGGCGGCTGGCCTGATTGAAAAATACGGTGTCGTGCCCAGTTATGCGATGCCCGAGACATTTAACACGAATGATACGACGGGTTTTGCTCAGGCGCTCAATTTGAAACTACGGCACGATGCTAAAATTCTGCGCGAGTTAAAAACGAGCGGCGCGAATACGGAAAAACTGAATGCCCGCCGGCAAGCGCTGCTTGCGGAAGTTTATCGGATGACGGCAATCGCTGTCGGAGAACCGCCGGCGACTTTTGATCTGGAATACAAAGACGATGATAAGAAGTATCATTTGAAAAAGGATCTGACACCGCAGCAATTCTTTAAAGATTATTTTGACATGGACCCGGACAATTACGTCGTGCTGACGAACTCCCCCGATAAGGCGTATGGCAAGCGTTATAGCTTGCCGTCGCAGGATAATATCGTCGGCGGCCAACCGATTACCTTTGTCAACGTGGAAATGGATGCCTTGCACGCAGCGGCGGTATCGCAGCTCAAGGATGGGCAGACGGTCTGGTTCGGCAACGATGTACTGAAGCAAATGAACCGCAAGGAAGGATTGTTGGATACTGAGCTATATAAAACGGCCGAACTGTTTACTGTCGATCTGACGATGAGTAAGGCGGAACGGCTGCAGTATGGTGAAGCGGAGGTTTCGCATGCCATGACGCTGACCGGCGTCGATCTCGATGGCGATCACGTCCGCCAATGGAAAGTTGAAAACAGTTGGGGCGATAAAAACGGTGAAAAGGGTTATTTTGTAATGAGCGACGATTGGTTTGAGCAATTCACCTATGAAGTAGTCATTCAACGTAAATACCTGACAAAAGCTCAGTTAGCAATTGCCGATTCGACACCGATTCCGCTGCCGGCCTGGGATTCGCTTGCCTGATCAGTATGCAGAACAAAACACAAAACGACTTGCGTCCGGTGTGAGTGAGGATGGGCGCAGGCCGTTTTTTTAATTGATATAGGCGCAGGGTGAAGAAAACACGGCATGTCAGTGGCATGATGAATAATACGGTGCCTTGAGCGACCATTGGTAGATATTTTTAATATCGGCCGACGTTGTCGCCCATTGATGGCGTGTACATGACCGGTTGCCTTTGCGCAGGCAGTCCGTTTCCAGATCGTTCGGCAGCCTCAGCGTCGGCCCGGGTCACATGGACGGTACCGTGCGGGTGCTGCGGCGGTGCATAGACGGAGGATACTTTAAGGGCGCGGTTTCCGGTATTGACCACATTATGCCAAGTACCTGCCGGAATGATAAAGGTATCGTTTTCGGATACGGCGGCTTGAAAATCCGGACGCTCCCGACGTTTTCCCATGAAAACAATTCCGCTCCCCGCTTCGACGCGGATCAGTTGATCGGTATGGGGGTGAATCTCCAGTCCAATATCGCTGCCGACGTTGATGCTCATGACAGTCAGTTGCAGATGCTTTCCCGTCCATAAAGCGGTGCGATACGTCGTATTCTCTGCGGCGATCCGCTTTAAATTGACGGCATACGGGGCAGGGCCATGGTCAACTAGGCCACCGGCTCGCTGAAGGGGCATTCCGGCGACTTCCGATCCGTAGCCTGGGAAAAAATCGTCTGCGGACTGAGGCGGAAGCGGAGGATTTGTTTCGAACGGCTCGTTAATAAAGTACATCGTGCTTCATCCCTTCTTATGGGTATCTAACCGACAGCTTATGATTCAGTCAATGGGTTGGTTCCCACTCGATTTTTGGCAATCGTTTGCTATTGAAATGATCCGTTGCTTTGATAGACAGAGTGTCTCATGCGTTTTTCATCGGTTTTATGAATCTGGTTTTTACTAGTGGACTACATGTTTCTTTTAAATAAAATGAAGCGGGCTACCTTTAAATCGGACCGGATGCATCGATTGGGCAATATGAAGAGGCAACCGTGACCGGTAAGTGTGCTAGAATATAATAAGGAAAGAGTGCGTCCGGTCGTGTGCCTGTGAATCAGAATCTATTTATATTTAGAAGAGAAGGGATAAAAGTGGTTGAAGCAGTTCGGGGGACAATGGATAAACCCGTCGATGAAAAAGAGCTGCCCGTCGACCTGAAAAGAATTTTACACCGTAAAAACATCACTGTTTTTCTTGCCGATTTTGAGTATTCAAACGTGTTCGGCATTCTTGTGAACAAGGGGAAGGAAACCTATTTCTATGTCGACCAGCGGGCTGAGAAAAAGCTAAAACATTTTATACTGGCGCATCTGCTCGGACATTATCACCTTCATTTGTCGGAAACATGCAGACGCATCTATTGTCAGTATAAATTCGCTTCGGATACGATGCCGCAGAAAGAAGAAGAAGCCGATCAATATGCCTGCCGACTGCTCATGCCCGAGCGAAGCGTCAAAAGACTGATTGCGCAAAAATGTAGCTTGCAAGAAATGGCCGAACGGTTTGAAGTGCCGGTCGAAAACGTCAACGCGAGGTTGTCAGGACTCGGCCTTCACGTGGCTCGCGGCGGCAGAACGGGCGACTGATTCAAGGGTTGTTAGAAGAAGGAAGAAACCGCTGCCTATTCGCCGCATGAGAAGGTGGGTTTATCTTATCGTGATGACAGCATCCATCATCGGTGCTGCAGGATAGCGGCGGGTCCTGCCTGGCCGCGTGCGAGATTGATACGAAAGCGGCGGCCCGCGTATTCATCAGGCGTTAAAGCGATTTTTAAGATTGAATCAATAAACCAGGAACTGCCGGCGGGCGGTCCGTATGGGGCATGATCGGTTTCGATGGCCGGGCATGCTTCTTTATTGACGATCGGCAGGGCGATTTGCAACGGATGGATTCGACGTATCGGCAAATTTCTTGATGTTCGTCATTAGAACAGTGATGAAATGAACTTGCGAAAGGAAGCTTTATCATGTTGTCGGACAAATGGCTGAAGCAACTGCCGGTTGCACCGATCGATCGCCTGGTCAGCGTTTCCGGCGGGGATATTAACGACACTTACCGGATTGAATCCAATCATAAAAATTATTTTTTGAAAGTCCATGATCATCGGCCGGGGAACTTTTTTGCCGTGGAAGCGGAAGGATTGAAACGGTTGAGCCAGGCTGCGCGGACGCCGCAGGTGATCGATCAAGGGCAAATCGGAACCGACGATTTTCTGATTCTCGAATGGATTGCAGCCGGCCGTCGGCGCAATGAACGGGCTCTGGGTGAAATGCTGGCCCGCGTGCATCGGGTGACGTCCGATTCGTTCGGCATGGATTTTGATAATTTTGCCGGCGGTTTGCCGCAATCGAACCAACGTGAGAAGAACTGGACGGCTTTTTATCTAAAACAGCGGATTGAGCCGCAGATTGAAATCGCGAAGCGGCGCGGCCGGTGGAATGCACGGCGGCAGAAAAAATATGAGCGGTTTGCCGAACGCTTCCGTCGTGCTTACCGCACCAGGCAAGTCGTTCCCAGTCTACTTCACGGCGACCTGTGGGGCGGGAACGTGATGTATGACGAAGCCGGCGATCCGGTGCTGATCGACCCTTCCGTTTTTTATGGTAACCGGGAAATGGATATTGCCATGACACAGCTGTTCGGCGGTTTCGGCGCCGACTTTTATCGTTCCTACAATGAAGCTTATCCACTTGACGAAGGATGGCAGCGGCGCATCGCCTGGTACCAACTTTATTACCTGCTGGTACACCTCAACTTATTTGGCGAAGGTTATGGGGCGGCGATGGAACGAGCGCTGGAGAGCTGAACGTTTATTGTGTAGCGGCGCGCCGGTCGGAGAAATTTTTTCATTTCAGTGAACAATCCGGTAGAAATAGTTGAAATACAACAAATCTTATCGGAAATAATCCTGTCTCTTATACACATCTGACGCTGCCGACGAATAGCCTTGTGTAG
>UQRJ01000248.1 GCA_900543345.1 uncultured Sporolactobacillus sp.
ATGTGTATAAGAGACAGGGGTATGGACTACGAGCAAATTCGGATAGTCGCCGATGAGCGACACAACAGATGTACCGCCAAAGGCTACGTATGCTTCATCGACGATCACGACGCGTTTGGAATCGGCTTCAATGATACGGCGCACATCCGTCGTCGGGATGCCGCGGCCGGTCGGCGCATTCGGATTAGGAATGACTACGCCGCCGCTCGGCCGGCAGAAATCGGCGACCGGAATCCGAAACGCCTCATCAAGCGGAATAATATCGGGTTGCAGGCCGCATAGATTAGCAAATACTTTATAAAAACTATAAGTAATATCGGCGAACATCACCGGGCGTTGCGGTGAAAAAAAGGTCATGAAACTGAACGCCAGTACTTCGTCGGAGCCGTTGCCGAGAAAGACATTACCGGCGGAAAGGCCGTTCGCATCGGCCAGCGTCGCTCGCAAAGCATCGCCGTTCGGATCGGGATAGAGCCGCAAATCATTACCGGCGGCCCGACGAATTGCTTCGAGCGCTTTGGGTGACGGCGGGTACGGATTCTCATTCGTGTTCAGCTTGATATAGCGTCGATCTTTCGGTTGTTCACCCGGTACGTAAGGCTCTAGTCTATGTATTCTCGCGTTCCAATAGTTACTCATCATATGCCTCCGCTATCGACAGAAATCTGCCGGAATAAGTTGGCGGCGCCGCCGAAACGCGGCATTCGCCGCCAACTTTTCATATACGCTTTTATTCTAGCAAATCTATGCCGCCGTTTCTATGTATCGATAAACTTCCGCATTTCGCCTATATAAACTTCCGCATCCATATGACATGGAGAACGGTCAGAGGTTTATGGACGATTTCCTCATCGCCGAAGATTTGGAAACCGTCCGACCGGTATAGATGCAGATTTCGCAGCTCTCTCCGGCGGACACGGCAAATCACTGCGTTTCTGCGATAATCCGTCGCCTCCGTCTCCAGCCGGCGCAGCAACATTTTAGCGATTCCTCGGCCGCGTTTTTCCGGAATGATCGCCAGGCGGTAAAAATATAGAGCATCGATACATATCATAAACCTGACGATACCGACGGCTGTCGAACCGTCGAAGGCAATTAACACTTGTTCGCCATGCAGCATTGAGGTGGTAATGGATGAAGCTGTCTCCTGCAGCGCGCTCGACGGGGCAATCGTCCGCACATATTCTGCAAAAGCCCTGAACATGATTTTCCGTATCAATTCAGCGTCTGCCAAACTGCCATATCGTATGTCGATCAAGAAACAGCCCCTCTCTCCTAATAACCGACCCTTTCAGATAGCCGATCAGTCCCATCGGCTGGCAATTTCAACAATAACAGACGGTCCAGATCAAGTTAGCGATCACGATAACTGCTGTCATCCCATCCATACGCCACTAGTGGATTTATCATTTGACCACTCAAGTTTCCTTAACTGAAATACCAAAACGGGGATCGCAGCGAAATAATCTCGCCGCAATCCCCGAAATGCCTGTTTTCAGAGTAATGCTCGAATGGCTTTCAGTGCAGCATCGTAGTTTGGGTGATGCGTCATTTCATTAACATATTCGACGTAACGGACGACATTCTGCTCGTCGAGAACAAAAATCGACCGCATATCCAGCTGAAGTTCTTTAATCAACACTCCGTAGTTCAGGCCGAAAGAATGGCTTTTATAGTCTGACAACGTATCAAGGCGATCTATTCCGGCCGTCGAACAGAAACGACTCTGAGCAAACGGGAGATCGACCGAGATGGTTAACACAGCCACGTGATCGCCCAAACTCGCGGCCTCCTCATTGAAACGACGTGTCTGCGCACTGCAAACACTGGTATCGAGCGACGGAACGACGGAAATTAGTTTCACTTTGCCTTCGTAATCCTCCAGCCCGACTTCGGTATTCAAATCTTTATTGGCTGTGAAATCCGGCGCTTTGTCGCCGGGTTTCAGTTCCGGACCGAGTAGAGTGATCGGATTGCCGCCGGCTGTCGCAACACCTTTTCTTTCTTGTACCATTGATTCGCAACCTCCTTTTATTGACCACTTTTACTGTGACAAAAACTTCCGACCCCGTCAATTAAAGCGACTCAAAAATTTAATTCCAAGTTTACTTCTTTGATTAATGTGATTATGATAATAGTAGTTGAATATCAATCCTGCTTATCCAGAGGGGTGGAGGGAACGGCCCAATGAATCCCCAGCAACCGACCGTCGTCGGCACGGTGCTAATTCCGGAAGCGTACTGCTTCGAAGATGAGGGGAGCACAAAGCTCGCCTTCTCTTTAAAATGGGAAGGCCTATTTTTTTGCAAGGGAGACAATATCCATGGAACGTTCGGTTCGTTCATTTCAGGAAATTCATCGCCAACAATTGATCGATCGCTTGATTGAGGCGAATGTTTTTAAAATCGATGACCATCAACTCTTTGAGATGCCGACTGACCGACTGCAACAGGCTCTGAATAGCGTGAGTTAAACTGCCGATTCCCGCTTCGGACGGTTCACCGTTTTTCACGTATAGTAAAATTAACAGTAGAAAAACGATGAGTGAGTTACGATTGGGGCCGTTCGCTTGAAAGTTATTTTAACAATACTGTTCATTATCGCTATATTTTGTATGATCCCTGTCTTGCTGATCATCAATGACTTGCTGATGATTCTGCTGCGACAGTGGCTGCAGCAGATGACGCTGCACAGGACTTATGATGTGGTCATCGTTCTCGGCTGCCCGGCTGACGAGGACGGCAAGCCGACACCGACGATGCGGACGCGCGTGACCGCCGCCGTGGAAGCTTTTCGCCGCGTGGGTGCCAAATACTTGATCTGTTCAGGCGGCAGCGTGCGAAATGCTTATAACGAAGCGGATGCGATGGCAACATTCGCTTTAGAATTAGGCATCGATTCACATCGCCTGATTCGGGAAAGAAAATCGATTAACACCTATGAAAATATTAAAAATTCGGTGGCGATCATGCGGGCGCACAATTGGTCGGCGGCGCTGGTAGTTACTTCGCCTTGGCATATCCGCCGGGCAAAGGCGCTCCTTCACAACTATCCGATCCGCTTCCATATGTTCAGTTCGCATTTCGCTAAAGGAATTAAGTTTCATCGCATCATTCAGTTGATTTTACGCGAAATCATCAAGCGAATCGGCATGCGATTACGCGGGCAATAAAATCGCCTTCGCTGCTAATGAAAAACTCCTGATCCGACATGTTTATTTCCGGATCAGGAGTACTTTTATTTTAGTAAATGACAACCGGTTCATTTTGCTCAAGGTGATTGTATACCGTCTTCATTACTGTCGGCGGTGTATTAACGCAGCCACCGGAACCATTTTTTAAATACGCGGTCTTCGACCAATTCTTGCGCCAGCCAGCATCATGAAATCCGCAACCGCTGAGTGTGAACGGCGCCCAATATGAAACCTTGACCTTATAGTGCGAATTGCCCGCCTCACTTCCTTCAAGGACAGACGGTGATTGCTTGTATTCGATGTACCAGAGTCCTTTCGGCGTATCTTCGCGTGTATCATGACGACCGGTTACAACATGAGTGGTCAGGACAAGGCGGCCGTTTTTATAAATCCAGATGCGTTGATCCTCGATCGATACCTCTGCATACGTCGTGCCGATTCCTCCGTTGCTCTCCACGTGATACCCGATGCCGTAAGTGCTATAACCGACACCATAAACATTAAGTGCATCGATGCTTTTTTTCTGTTTCTTAAAAGCATCGGCGATGTATTTCGCTTCTTTGTCTACGTCAATGGCCCAGCCATACGATTTACCCTTGACTGAAATCACTGCGCCGTCATGCTTTTTAAACGAATACGCTTTGTTCAAAGTCGACTGTGCCCGATTAATCGCGTCGATTTTCTGCTTCAGCTCTTTCGTATCGATGTCAAGCGTCATCTCTTTTGTGACCGTTGCATTTTTAATCAAATCTGCTGCTTTCAAATCGTACACTTTCGACTGCACTTTATAGCGAACAGTCTGATGAAGCAGTGCTTTCAGCCGCGCCTTTTCATCGCGGACGATGCTGCTATCCTTCTTAATCGGCTGCAGATATACGGATTTTAGATGGATCTCACTCCGATAGGGATGACGATCATAGACTTTCATCATCGCCTTGATGTCATATTTTTCACCTTTATGACTTGGAGAAACAGCAAGTTGTTTATTCTTCAGATAAGCTTGCGCATCTATAGGCGCCTGGCGTGTACGATTCGTCTTCTGCAACTTCTCAGAAACCGTTTGGCGCAACGCTTCCTGACGATATTGATTTGCCCGGTTCGGATAGAGCGTGAGATCTGCTTGTTTCGACGAAGGAAACCAGCTACGCTGTTTACGCAGCACGGCGCGAACCGACGAAGCATCTTTTGCCGAAAATCCGGTCTTCGTATCTTTGCCGTCATAGAAGAGCCGGCCGCCTACGTAAACATTATTTTTGAAAGTCGTATTTTCCAGTTTCGACAATGCCTCGTCCGCAGTCAATCCCCCCACTTTGATTCCATCGATTCTGACGTTGGCATTAAAATGTTTCGACTGATAGTAACCAAACCCTGCCAGAACTGTCTCTTATACACATCTCCGAGCCCACGAGACCCTAAGACATCTCGT
>UQRJ01000249.1 GCA_900543345.1 uncultured Sporolactobacillus sp.
TGCCAAGCCTGTAGCGGACTTTCACCGCCAAGCTGTCGTCCATGCCGGGCGCACGTAAAAAGAAAGGCGGCAGACAGTCGTCTTTCTTTTTTGTTTATCGACGGTCCTCCCTCAAGGCTCCCGAATGAGACGCGGTTCCCATCACTTTTCGCAGCAAGCCGGTCCACTTGGCGGGTAGCAGATAAACCGCAGCGCCAAGAACGACGCAAAGAATGACGATGATCAGCGACAGTCCCCGGTTGGTGGGGACGCGGCCGCCAAACAGCAGTAATATTGCATTGACGGCCAGCAACATCATGGCCGTATAACAGACGATGTGAACCAGTTGTTGAGCGATCATTGAAAATTCGAAACCGGTAACCCGACGAATGGTCAAGGCAATAATGAGAAACGAACAGCTGTATCCGAGATCGGTTGCAATAATCGGTCCGACCATGCCGAACAATTTCATGCAAATCGGATTGGTAAGAATCTTCAGCAGAACCCCGGTTCCAAGCGCGACGATTGTCACCATCTGGCGATTGATGCCCTGCAAGATCGAGGCGCCGACTTGAAACAAAGCAAATAGCAGAGCGGTCGGTGCATACCATGTCAGCACCCGTCCGCCGATGAGCAGCAGTTCGGGACGCGACCCATAAAGTAAACCGTGAACCATATAGCCAAGTGCCGAAAGCCCGAACGCGGCGGGAACCGTCAGAAACAGTACCAGTTGAAAAGCTTGAGTGATTTTTTCATTCACACCGCGGAAGTCGCCCTTCGCGTAAGAAACGATTAATGCCGGCACCGCGCTGACGGCCAGTGACGTTGCCAGAACAACAGGAATCATTACCAGTTTCTGATCGTTCATCGTTAGGTCGGTGATGACCGCCTGCTTGACTTCATAGGAATAATGCAAATAATGATTGGTCATTGGCTGATCGATCAATTGATACAGATTCATTGCGATACCGACGGCCACAAAAGGAACAGCATAAGTGACGAGTTCTTTATACATCGATAACAGCGGCATCTTATGCCGGCGAATGATCCGATTGCGCCGTTCAAAATCGCCTATTTTCCGCCGCCGAATCACCCAATAATGCATCATCACATACAAACCGCCGACCGCGCCAACAAATGCGGCAAAAGTCGCCAGCGCGGCGGCGGTAACAACCGAGCCGTGTACGACATTCATGACAATATAAGAACTGACGAGGATAAAAGCGACGCGGACAACCTGTTCGACGACCTGAGAAACGGCTGTCGGTCCCATCGACTGAAAACCTTGGAAATAGCCGCGCATCAAGCTCATCACCGGAACGATGATAATCGCAATGCTGACGACGCGAATGACTAGTACGACATGATCGAAATCGCGCGAGGAAATGTTGTTTAGTTCGGCAAGCTTCGGCGCGCCGAGGAATAGAATCAGAAAACCGACAATCCCGGTCAGAAACATCAGCACAATGCCCGACTTCAGCAGACGTCTGCCGGACTCATAATCTCCAAGCGCATTATACTTGGAGACAAACTTGGAGACGGCAAGCGGCAGGCCGAGCGTCGAGATGCTAAGCATGATCGCATACGGCGTGTATGCATATTGATAAAGATTAGATCCGGGAAGTCCGGTCAGCCAGTAGTACGGAATCATAAAAAAGATGCCGAGAAAGCGGGATACAAACGAAGCAATTGTCAGAATCAGTGTCCCTCTGATCATTTTTGATGCAGCCATTCCTCAATAACTCCTCACACGATATCTGCGGCTTTAGAATCCGCAACTCTTTGTATTTTACCACAACCCGTACATAAATAAGTGAAACAATTTGCCATCTTTGCGGCGGCCGGCGCGAATGATGCCGTTTCGACTCGAACGGTGCATAAAAAAACGGCCGGCACCTCCGGCCGAACCGCTTGTTGAACCTTTTTATTTTCCCCGACATACGGATTCCGGAAACGGGCCACGCTCATTTAGCAACAATATTCACTAGTTTATCGGGCACGGTAATCACCTTGCGTACGGTTTTTCCCTTTAGCCGCTCGACGACGTTTGTAACGCTCATCGCTTGTTTCTCAAGCGCCACTTTCGGCGTACCCTTTTCGACATTCATGCGTGCGCGAATCTTACCGTTAATTTGGACAATGACTTCAATCTGTTTCTCGGTCAGTTTCGAAGGATCGTAGGTCGGCCACGATGATTTTTCGATCGATTCGTTATGGCCGAGCAGTTGCCAGATTTCTTCGCAAATATGCGGCGTCACCGGCGAAAGCAGCTGAATGAAACCTTCTGCCATTGATTTCGGCACTGCCTTTTGCTTGTAGGCTTCATTAATGAACGTCATCAGCTGAGCGATGGCCGTATTGTAATGCATGATTTCATAGTCATGGGTCACTTTCTTAACAGTCTGATGATACACTTTTTCAAAGTCGGCATCGGTTTTTACCTCTTTTGATACATTAACGGAAAGCTCACCGCCAGACGCGACAAACAGCCGCCAGACGCGATCAAGAAAGCGCCGCGATCCGTCGATACCCTCATCCGACCAGGCAACCGCCGCATCGATCGGTCCCATGAACATTTCATAGAGACGCAGTGTATCGGCACCACGTGCGGCAACGATATCGTCCGGATTGACAACATTGCCTTTCGATTTACTCATTTTTTCATGATTGCCGCCAAGAATCATTCCTTGATTGACGAGCTTGTGAAATGGTTCCTTGGTCGGCACAACGCCGATATCGTACAGGAACTTGTGCCAGAAACGCGAATAGAGCAAATGCAGCACGGCATGCTCGGCGCCGCCGACGTACAGATCGACCGGGAACCACTGTTTTAGTTTTTCGGGATCGGCAATCCGATGCCGATTGTGCGGATCGACGTAGCGGATGAAGTACCAACTGCTGCCGGCCCATTGCGGCATCGTATTGGTTTCGCGGCGGCCCTTTTTACCGGTTTTCGGATCGACGACCTCGATCCACTCTTTATCTTTAGCCAATGGCGACTCGCCGTTACCTGTCGGTTTGATATCGGTCATGACCGGCAGTTTCAGCGGCAGCTCTTCTTCCGGTACCGCGCTCGTCGTTCCGTCTTCCCAATGAATAACCGGTATTGGTTCGCCCCAATAACGCTGGCGGCTGAACAGCCAGTCGCGCAGTTTATAAGTGACTTTTCGTTTACCGACATGATGGGCTTCCAGCCAGGCGATCATTCGGGTAATGGCCTCCTGCTTGCCCAGTCCGTTCAGGAAATCAGAATGAACATGCTTGCCGTCGCCGGTATAGGCCGCTTTCGAGAGGTCGCCCCCAGCGACAACCTCAACGATCGGCAGGCCGAATTTTTGGGCGAACTCATAGTCGCGGTCGTCATGGCCGGGCACCGCCATGATGGCTCCCGATCCGTAGGTGATTAGTACATAATCGGCGATCCAGACCGGGATCTTCCTGCCGTTGACCGGATTAATCGCATAGGCGCCGGTAAAGGCACCGGTTTTTGTTTTATTCAGGTCGGTTCGTTCCAAATCACTTTTTGCAGCAATCTTTTGCCGGTAGGCATCGACCTGCGCCTTCTGCTCCGGAGTGACAATGCGATCGACCAGCCGATGTTCCGGCGCGAGCACCATATAGGTGGCGCCGAACAGTGTATCGGGACGCGTCGTAAAGACAGTGACCGATGCATCCGGATGCTCGTCGATCGTAAAAACCACTTCCGCTCCTTCCGAACGGCCAATCCAGTTGCGCTGCATTTCCTTGATACTCTCCGGCCAATCGAGTTCATCCAGATCCTGCAGCAGCCGATCGGCATAAGCGGTAATCTTCAGCATCCATTGTTTCATCGGCCGGCGATATACCGGAAAACCGCCGCGTTCGCTCTTGCCGTCAATGACTTCCTCATTTGCCAGTACGGTACCAAGCGCCGGGCACCAGTTGACCGGGACTTCCGCCTCATATGCGAGTCCCCGTTTATAAAGCTGTAGAAAAATCCATTGCGTCCACTTATAGTATTCCGGATCGGTCGTATTGATTTCACGGCTCCAATCATAGGAGAAACCAAGTGATTTGATTTGCCTTTTAAAAGTACGGATATTCTGTGCCGTAAATTCTGCCGGATTATGGCCCGTATTCAACGCATATTGCTCGGCGGGGAGTCCAAACGCATCCCACCCCATCGGATGCAGCACCTCAAAACCTTGCATCCGTTTCATTCTCGCTAATATATCGGTAGCGGTATAGCCCTCCGGATGACCGACATGCAGGCCTTTACCCGAAGGATACGGGAACATGTCCATCACATAAAATTTCGGCCTATCCGACGCATCATTGGTTTTAAATGTTTGCTGCTCATCCCAATATCTCTGCCATTTTGCTTCAATTTTGCGATGATCGAACGCCAGTGCCATCGCTTCTTCCTCCTTTGACTGAACCTCATAAAAATACAAAAAACCTCCCGCCCTTAACATCTTGTCAGGGACGAGAGGTTGATCACATATTCCATTCCCGCGGTACCACCCGGATTAATGCGCGGCCGACAACGACCGGCACTCACTTATTCCCATAACGCGGGGACCTCGGCAGGCCCGTCCAACAAAGGACGTCCCGCGGG
>UQRJ01000250.1 GCA_900543345.1 uncultured Sporolactobacillus sp.
GTCTCGTGGGCTCGGAGATGTGTATAAGAGACAGCGGTCGTTGAGCCATCTTTCGCCTGCCCGATTTGCCCAGTCGGCAGGCTTATTTTTCAGCTCATTGATCAGATGGGCTTCGATTCGCCGGATTCCGCTGGCAACGGTGACAAGCGGCGTCAATGTATAACAATAATCTGTCAATCGCGGCGAAAGATCGAGACGACGAAGCAGTTGGTGAAAGCCTTCAACGATGGTCCCGTTGATGAGCTGCAAGCCGATTGAAACGAGGTGATCGCGCTTCAAGTCGCATCGATCGCTGATTTTCAAATTCAGTCCGAGCCACGGTTCGAGCGCGGGAGAAGCGGAGGAAGCGGGGCGTTGGTACAGACGGGTAAAGCGACCTAGCTCGCCGGCGGCAGCGAAAATCCGCTGCAAGCGCGGCGAACCGTGATGGACAATTTCCCCGTCACCGCCGGATTCACTGCGCAGCACCAGCGTGGCCGTTTCCGCGGCAGCGCCCGTCTGTTGGACATAGTGCCAGTAAAACGGACGGTTCATCAGCATCCGGTCCATCTTTTCTGTCAGCTTGACCTTCAGCTGTCCATCATCGTCCGGCGGAAGCAGCGCGCAACCGGTCGCCCGGAAAAAGCGAGTGAGATACTCATGAATATTCACCTGCTGCATGATCTGGCGCCTCCTCTTTTTTTACCTGTTCATATTCGCTGTTAATCACGCTGCCGAGGTTATCGATCTTCACGCGGATCTCTCCCTCGGAATCCGACTCGGCGAAAATCCGTTCGACTTGCTGATCGATATCTTTTAGACCGATATGGGTAAGGATCTCGTCCAGTTCGCCGACCACTTGTTCAAACAAATGAATTTTATTATAAAGCAAATTTAAAATATGATTTTCTACTGTTCCGTTGATAGAAAAATTGTAGATGTGCACATCATTTTGCTGACCAAGCCGGTGGATACGACCGATTCGCTGCTCGATCCGCATCGGGTTCCACGGCAGGTCATAGTTAATCATATGGCTGGCAAACTGCAGATTGATCCCCTCGCCGCCGGCTTCGGTGGCGATCAGCACCTGAGCGCGGTTTTGGAACAGCAAACGCATCCAGTCCTTTTTATTGCGCCGGAAACCGCCGCTGAAGGGTACCGAGCTGATACCGTGCTGTTTGAAAAACCACTGCAGGTAGAGCTGAGTCGCTCGGTATTCGGTAAAGACAATCACTTTATCATTGATGGCACGGATCAGCTCCAGTGCTTTTTCCGCTTTAGCATGGCGGTTGATATGGCTCAGCCGTTTGAAGATCGTCGCCCACGGCTGGACCGTTTCGTCCGGCGAATCGCCTTGTTTGCGAAATAGTTTGTTTAAAGTGACAAATGCCGCTTCCCGGCTGCTGCACGCTTCCCGCTGCAGAGTCAGTAATGTGAATCCCCGTACCAGGCCGGCGTCTTTGAGGGCGGGTAAGGCGTCATAGAAGGCGCGTTCCTCGTCGGTGAAGACAACATCGATCGAACGGACGACACGTTTCGGCCAGCGGAGTCCCGTGTCTTCGCGGCGGTTGCGGACCATGACCCGATGTACCAATTTGCGCAGTTTTTCTTCGTTGCGCACGTCGCGGCTCCCGGATTTAAACGTTCTGGAAAAGTTGTCGGCATCACCCAGATAGCCGGGTTTTAGCAATGAGACCAGATAAAAAATTTCACTCAACCGATTTTGAATCGGCGTTGCGGTCAGCAGCAGGCAAAACTTTTTCTTCAGCAATTGAACGAATTGATAATTCTTCGTGTTGTGGTTCTTTAATTTATGTGCTTCATCGATGATCACCAGATCGTAATCCTGTTTGAGCACGATGCTGCGGTGCGGTTCCCGCTTAGCTGTATCGATGGAAGAGACAAGCACATCGCAACGATCCCACATGTATGTTTTCCGCTGCGCAACGGCGGGGATGGCGAATTTTGTGTTTAATTCTGTGACCCATTGCATAACGAGCGACGCCGGAACGAGGATCAAAATCTTGCGCGCCAGACCGCGAATCATATATTCCTTGATAATCAGTCCGGCCTCGATCGTTTTGCCGAGACCGACTTCATCGGCAAGAATCGCTTTGCCATGCATTTCTTCGATGACGCAGCGTGCCGTCTCGATCTGATGTGGATGCGGATGCAGCTGTGGAAGCAGATTTGGAGCGGTTAGACCGTGAAAGGAAGGAATCACCTGAGCTTCCTCGCCCCGAAAGGCCAGATCGAATAATTCAAAACTGCTCCACGGGCCGTCGCTTTCGATTCGGCGCAGAAAATCCTGCTGCCAGGAATGATCGAAGCGAATAATGGGTTTCAAATGGCAACACCTTTTCGTGTGCAAGATTGACTGACAAAATTGTTACGCCAGATTAAAAAGTAGTGATAGGATATCATTTCAAGTATGAACATTGTTTGATGATTTAAACCTTGATAACCGAATGTTCCGCGGATGAAGTAACCGGGGGAAGCGCGCAGCGGCGCAGCGCGAAAGAGTGAGCATCCGTGAATTTCCGCAGGCAGATAGATCGGCGGCGCTCCGGAAGGGAGCGCCGCCGCCGTCATTCGCTGCCTCGCGATGATTAGTAAAAGCGAAGCATGGCAAAATGAAATGAAGGGTCCCCTGAAGTTGGATCAATCAATTCAACTTCAGGGGACCCTTCACATTTAGCCGCTCTTTTTAGTTTGTTTTAACTCGTCCGTTCCATTTTTTAAAGCCGCCCTGAAGGTGATACAGATTCTTGTAGCCGAGTCGTTTCAGCATGGCGGCTGCACGAGCACTGCGGGTGCCGTTCGAACAATACAGATAAATCGGCATATCATGACGAATCTCCGCTTTTCTCAGCTTCAATTGAGTCAATGGAATGTTTCGCGCACCGAGGATATGCCCTTTCTTAAATTCATCCGGCTCGCGAACATCGATGAGCTGCGCTTTCCGATAGCCGGCTCGAAAATCGGCTTCGTCCAGCGTTGTCAAGTACCTATTCTGCATTTTCTTTTGCACAAACACGCCGACGAAATAGGCAACGACGACGATTAATAAGACGATTATCCAATCCATGACATGTCCCTCCGACCATTTCCACTTTATTATAACGTATGTGGGTGGATTTGGGAATCAGGGCGCGGCGTTCGCAGGCGGATGGGGAGGGGCGTCTCCCGGGTTTTTCTTGTTTTTTAAGCGCTCTTATAGTAGTATGTAGGGAGTGACTAAAGCGTTGTTGTTAGGAGGGGACATGATGTCGCCTACTCCAAGTATGGAAGACTACATCGAACGAATTTACTGGCTGATTCAGGATAAAGGGTACGCCCGCGTATCCGACATTGCCGAAGCATTGGATGTCCATTCTTCATCAGTCACCAAAATGGTACAGAAACTGGATAAAGATCAGTATCTTATATATGAAAAATATCGTGGTTTCGTTCTGACGCCGAAGGGACGGAAACTGGGTAAAAGACTGGTGTATCGGCACGAATTGCTGGAAGATTTTTTGAAGCTAATTGGCGTCAGCAAAGACAATGTGTATCGGGACGTCGAAGGAATCGAGCATCACCTCAGCTGGGATTCGATTGATCGTATCGGCGATGTGGTGCAATATTTCGAGGAAGATCCGAAACGCGTCGACCAATTGTTCGCCATCAAAGAACGCAGCGAAGAGGCCGATCAGTAAAGCAACAAGGTGGAAAAGTTTTCCCGTCTTGTTGCTATTTTTATCCCCTCATTATATACTATTTCTCTCCTCCGTAATCCCGTCGAGCTCAATCCCGCCAGTCCTTACGGTTCTTCTTTTTCAGTTCATTTCATCTAATAACATGAAGGAGGGGAGTGTCCGTGTGGATCGATATTGTGTTCTCGGGCGGTGGAGTGAAAGGTTTTGCCTTTGTCGGTGCGCTCGACGTGCTTGAAAAATCAGGCTATCGTTTCCGGCGCGCAGCCGGAACGAGTGCCGGTGCGATTGTTGCTGCACTGCTGGCAGCCGGGTGCGACGCCTCCGAACTCAGACAGTTGATGAATGAGCTTGACGCATCGAAACTGCTCGATCCGCCGTCCGGCTTCCGTTTTCCGTTTTATAAATGGCTGCGTCTCTATTTTCGTATGGGACTGTATCGCGGCGATGCGTTGGAGCACTGGCTTGTCCGGACGCTGGAAGAAAGGGGCATCACTTCTTTTGCCGATCTGCCGGATGGCGCCTTGAAAATTGTCGCTTCCGACGTCTCTCGCGGTCGGTTGCTTGTTCTTCCCGATGATCTGGAGGACTACGGGATTTATCCGAGTACTTTTCCAGTTGCGCGGGCTGTGCGAATGAGTATCGGTCTGCCCTTTTTTTTCGAACCGGTATCGCTATTTGACGGCAACGGGAAGCGCTCGCTGATTGTCGACGGCGGTCTGCTCAGCAATTTTCCCATCTGGATCTTTGAAAAAGGAGGCGCCCGGCCGCTTCGTCCGTTTCTTGGCCTTCAGGCAACGAGCGACGAAGCGGAGCAGCCGCAGCGGATCGG
>UQRJ01000251.1 GCA_900543345.1 uncultured Sporolactobacillus sp.
CGAGATGTCTTAGGGTCTCGTGGGCTCGGAGATGTGTATAAGAGACAGCTACAGCTCGATGCAATTTAGCGATTTCGCCTAATACATCTTCGATATAGAGCAGACGATCTCCTTCATCGCTCAAGTTCCTCTTCCTGCGCAAATAGTCCATCTTGAATGTCATCAGGGTTCGGCTTGCCCCTATTACATCCCTTTTAAAACGTTCGCCGCCAAACTTGCGAATGTAGTCATCGGGGTCGAATCCTTGCGGCATTTTCGCGATTTTTATCACTTTTCCTTCGCCCGTCAGCATACCGGCCGCCCGAAAACTCGCTTCGATGCCGGCATCGTCCGAATCGTAGCAAATAACAATCGTATCCGCCATTCTAAGCAGGACCGAAGCCTGACGTTCGGTCAACGAGGTCCCCATTGACGCGACGCTGTTGGTGACACCCGCCTGATGCGCCCGCACGACATCGACATATCCCTCAAGCAGTACAACCTGATTGAGCTTACGGATCGACTGTCGTGCCAGATGATAACCATACAGGATATTTCCTTTGTGAAAAATAGCGGATTCTGGCGAATTTAAATATTTCGGTTTCGCGTCGGCAATCGTTCGGCCGCCGAAAGCAACCGGGCGTCCCCGCATATTAAAGATTGGAAAAATAATTCGATTTCTGAAACGGTCGAAATACCGATTACCGAAACCGCGATCGCCGATAATGCCGGCTTTTAGCATTTGTCCGCTGTCGATGTGCCGTTTGGCAATCAGCGATGCTGCGGCATTCCAGCTATTGACGGCATAACCGATCCGGAAACGTTCGATCATTTCCGCTGTGAAGCCGCGTTCACGCAGGTAATGCATGCCCGGTGCGCCATATTTTGCAGTCGTCAGTAAATAATGGTAGAATTTTGTTAACAACTCCATACCCTCAGTCAATTGGCGGCGATCCTGATGCTGCGGATCGGCCTCCGGAGAGCGGACCGTTTCATCTGTCCCAATATCGATATTTGCCTTTTCTGCCAAAAATTGTACAGCTTCAGGAAAAGACAGACTTTCGATTTCCATAATAAAAGTGAAAACGTTACCGCCCGCTCCACAGCCGAAACAGTGATACAACTGTTTGTCGGGAGACACCGAGAAAGACGGCGTACGCTCACTATGAAAGGGACAAAGGCCGACGTAACTCTTCCCTTGCCTGCTCAGCCGGACATACTCTCCGATCACATCGACGATATCGAGCGATTTGCGGATTTCTTCAATTTTATCCTGACTCAGACGCAATAGCCATGCACCACCAGCATTATTACTTATTTATATCCTAATGAATCAAACGGCATAACAATTTTGTCAGTGCGGCTGAAAATTTTTTATGCGCTTCTTGAGTAAACGCATGGGGACCGCGCAGTCGGCCGCCCGATCGTCGAGTCTTAAAAACAAGGTATCGCCGCTGCAGGAGACTGGGTACCTGCCCCTCACGGATCAGCCGGCCGCCCGTCGTCAGAACGAAAACACCGCGCCCGCTTAGCACGGCAGCCAGTCCCATATCTTGTGTGACCGCTATATCACCCGGCACGGCATGATTAATGATGTACAGATCGGCAGCCTCCTTTCGCTGATCGACGAATACCCATTTTTCTTTTGCTTCTTCATGATAACCTGCATAAGAGGCGACAAAAATCGGCTGCACGTCGAACCGCACGCAAATGCTCGCGATTTCCGTTTTTACTGGACAGGCATCGGCATCGACATATAATAAAATTTTTCTCGACATTATTTATATTCGCTTTCCGTGCCTGTAATTCCTGCTTGTCCAATTATGTTTTTTTGCAAAAAATCATGTCGGAAAATGTCGAATCATTCCTTGATCAAAGTCTTATTATAAATCATACTCACTGTCTTTTTCAATTTATATACTCATGGAAATCAGCGATTTTTCGCCAATTCAACAAATGATTTCGTAATATTTGTTTTTGTCATTCTGCCGATGATTTTGAGTCCGCCGCTCTCCCGACAAACGACGGGAACCGAATCAATTTGTTTACTAATCAGCAGATCCGCGACTTTCAGTACGGAATCATCTGCAGTGCAATACGTAATATTCGGCATCCGCGACATAATCATGCTGACTGGCATCGTGTTCATATCTTGCGTGCCAATCGCGACGCGCAGCAAATCTTTGCGCGAGACAACACCAGATAAAAAGCCGTTCGCATTGAGAACGAACAGCGAACCGACATCCTCCAGAAACATGTCGCACACCGCTTGATAGGCCGAAGACGACTCTTCGATCACCGCCGGCGGCGATTGATAATCCTTTACTTTGATTTTCTCAATCTGCTCGGAAAAAAGCGAAGCCAGTGTCTGGCCGGTATAAAGATAGCCGACACGAGGGCGGGCTTCCAAGAAACCGGCCATTGTCAGTACGGCCAAATCCGGTCTCAGCGTCGCCCGTGTGACATTCAACCGTTTGGCGATCTGCTCGCCGGTCACAGGAGCGGAAGCTTTTACGATTTCAATGATCTTCACTTGCCTGCGATTCAGTTCCATCCGTTTCCCTCCTTTTTGGTGTTGGCTGTGCTGCACCGGACATATCGGAACGCATCCTGTCCAGTTGATTGATAAAACGACCGGCGCGTAGGCGGATACCCGCGTTTTGTTCGTAATCGGCAAAAATGATTGCTTCGATTTCTTTCATCGTTTGCCGTTTGACTGAAACGCGACCGATTCGGCCGACTGGCACTTTTTTAAACAACGGTAAGAGTCCGACGGTCGCGGCGGACATCGGAAATGCGTGCGGATCTGCCGCGAAACAGCGTGCACAGAGAAAACCGCCTTGCGTTAACGAAAAGCGGAACGGCCCCTGACGACGACCGCAGCGAGCGCAGCGGTCCATTGTCGGTTCAATGCCGGCAAGGCGCATCAATTTCATTGAAAAAATAGCGGAAAGGACGGAAGCTTCCGTCCCTTTTTCCATCAATAGCAGTATATCACGTAGCAGCCGATATAACGGCGGCGACGGTTTGCCCTCTTCCGTCAGGCGATCCGTTAACTCGACAATCAGTGCGGCGTATCCGGACTTTTCAATATTGGCAAGAATCGAACGAAAAGGTTGGATTGATTCCGCCTGGTATAACACGCCAAGGCCTCTGCCTTTATTAAAAAGGCAGAGACCGTAAAAAAGGACATGTCCGCAGGCAAAGAGCCGGCTATTCGGTTTTTTCGCACCTTTGGCCATCAGGCCTATTTTTCCGAACGACTCGGTATACAGTGTCAAAATCTTATTGGATTCTCCATAGTCCGTCGTACGCAGGACAATGCCCTCCGCCTTGACCATCATCGCGGTCACCCGGTTTGTTCCTATTATTTCGCTTGCCGCTCATCCGGCAGATCACGCGGCAGCGAGGTTTTATTCTCATTTTCCGCTTTTCTTTCCATTTCCTTATACAACAGATACGCATCGATACTACCGGTCATACAGAACACATTCCAAGTCAATTCAATCATCGGCTTTCATCCTTCCCATTTTTCGCCTCATCCGTATTTTTTACGGATCGAACAGTTTCATGAGAAGAAATGATTGTCAATTCGTCCGATTATTCCTGTCGATCGACGTAACCAAAATGTTTTAATTCCTTATCCTTATCGCGCCAGTCCTTATCGACTTTGACCCAAAGCTCCAGATATACTTTATGGCCCAGCAGCGTCTCCATCTCTTGTCGCGCTAACGTGCCGATCTTTTTCAGCATCCGGCCGCCGCCGCCGATGACAATTCCTTTCTGCGAAGAGCGCTCGACGATGATGGAGGCCTGTACGCGCGAAAGGCCACGCGCTTCGTCCGTTTTCATGGCATCGATCGTCACCGCAACAGAATGAGGAATTTCTTGCCGGGTCAGCTGAAGTATTTTTTCACGAATCAGCTCAGAAATGACGAATCGTTCCGGATGATCGGTTACCTGATCATCCGGATAATATTTCGGTCCCTCAGGTAAATAATCTCCGATCTTGTCGAGCAGCACAGCCAGATTCTGCCCGCGAAGCGCCGACAAGGGAATGACTTCGGAAAAATCATAATGGCCGCGATAACGGTCGATCAGCGGCAGAAGATCGTCCGGGCGAACTTGATCAATTTTATTGACGATTAAAAATACCGGCACAGATGTCTGCTTCAGCGCATCAATGATAAACTGATCTCCGCGCCCGTAACCTTGCACGGCGTCAATTAGAAAAAGAACGAGATCCGCTTCTTTCAACGTATCCAGCGCCATCGCGGTCATCACTTCGCCCAATCGGTGCCGGGGCTTATGAATCCCCGGTGTATCGACAAAAATAATCTGTTGTTTATCGGTTGTATAAATCCCGCGGATTTTATTGCGCGTTGTCTGCGCCTTATCGCTCATGATCGCAATTTTCTGGCCGAGAATATGATTGAGCAGCGTCGATTTACCGACCTGTCTCTTATACACATCTGACGCTGCCGACGAATAGCCTT
>UQRJ01000252.1 GCA_900543345.1 uncultured Sporolactobacillus sp.
TTCGTCGGCAGCGTCAGATGTGTATAAGAGACAGATAGGGTACATCTCCGGTCCGCTCGATGTACCGATCAGCGGCATAATGAAGCTGGGCGGTTATAAACGGGCGCTTGCCGAAGCGGGCATCGATTATGACGAATCGCTCGTATCGGTCGGCGATTATACGTACGAGTCGGGTAAAGAAGCGACTGCTCAATTCCTTTCGGCGGAAAACAAACCGACGGCTGTCTTTGTCGATTCCGACGAGATGGCGATCGGAGCGATTCATGAAGCTCAGGACCGCGGGCTAAATGTACCGAACGATCTTGAAGTTGTCAGTAGCGAAAATACGCGGCTTGTTCATATGGTTCGCCCGACGCTCGCCAGCATTGCTGAACCTACATATGATATCGGCGCTGTGGCGATGCGCCTGTTGACAAAATTGATGAACCACGAAAAGGTCGATGATATTACCGTGATTTTGCCGCATCGGGTGGAGTATCGACAGTCGGTAAAAAACTAAGCAGAAAGTGTCGAAGAGCCGACTGTCAGACCGGCCTTTTTTCACAAAGAAAGCTGCTTCCGGATAAATCTATTCCGGAAGCAGCTTTCTTTATAATCATTTCCTGTGCAGGTGAACGCGTTTGCCGTTTATGTTCTCAGCTACTTCTTTGCTTGAAAAAATCAACGGCTTGTAAGCTGTCTTTGCCGCCAGAATTTCGCTTTCAGGTGCCGATGATCTGTCATCTGTCCCGCTTGCCGAAAATCCGGCTCATGCCGCAGTCGTCTTTCTTCTTGAAAATCATGAGGAATATATTTTCCCGGGAAATTGAAATCTTCCTCCGGCAAACAGCTTGCCGCTAAATAGCTTCAGCTTCACGGCTTGATTTTTCCAAGTAACTTCGGGTTAGCGCTTTTCAGGTCGATATACGGAAAACGCGATTGCATAACAGACGCCCGGATTCGATATCCGCCGGTGACAGCTTCCAGTGCTTCTGTGGCCTGCGTCGGTAGATACTTTGTATTAACCAGATCGGTCTTGACGAATCCGGCGGCTTGACACATCTTTGTCGGTTTCCCGTCGGTTAATCCGCAGATACTGGTTTTGACAACGCCTGAAGGTTGGGTGAAACGGGTCGCCGTCGCCATCAACTCAGGATCATTATGGTAAGCACGGTTGGCCAAGCCCGCCCAGAGCTGGCGTGTCTGCGTTGAATAGGTATAGCGGTTCAGCTGATCGTTACGTGCGTAACCGTTCCAAACACCCAGCGTCATATTCGGATTGGAAGCAACCAGCCATGAATCGCGCCAATCTTGCGATGTTCCGGTTTTTCCGATCAGATCGGAGTGGAATTCCAGCAAGCCGGGGAGCGCCGCGCCTGTTCCGCGTTTAAGCACGTCACGCATCATATCCAACATCAAGTAATTGGTTTGCGGGGAGAAAACCGTCACCGGTTGTTCTTGATGTTTATAGACAGTGTTTCCATGGCCGTCGACGATCTTGCCGATCATATAGGCATCGACAAACTTGCCGTTATTGGCAAAAGTCGTATAGGCATTTGTGTTTTCCTCGACGGTGATACCCTTTGTTATGCCGCCGAGCGCGGCGGAAACATTATGGCCGTCGCTGCCGACGAGTGATGTGATGCCCATTTTTTTCAGATAATCCGGTGCCCGATTCGTCACGCCGCTGAGCCGGGTGAACGTATCGACCGCAGGGACGTTGTGTGAAGCCGCCAGAGCATCCCGAACCGTTTCGAAGCCGTGAAACAGCTTGTTCGTTGCTGTTGAGCCGTAGTCGGACGGTTCATACTGATTGCCGTTGACCACCCGCTTATAGGGCAGATCGGCGACGATCGATCCCGGTTGAATGAGTCCCAACTCCATGGCCGGTGCGTAGACAAGCAGCGGTTTCATTGTCGATCCGTTCTGACGCGGCACATCCGTCGCAAAATTGTACTCGAGTTTATCATAGCCGCGCCCGCCAACGAAACTGATGATTTTACCGCTCTTGTTTTCAATCAGAATCGAACCGACTTGCATCGGATCGTCGATCGTTTTCCCGTTGTTCAACGTTTTTCGTTTATCCGGGCTGTAGCCGCTATAGCCACGTGCAAAGGTCTGCATATCGTCGTAAATGGATTTGTTGACCGTTGTATAGATCTTATAGCCGTGATTTTGCAAATCGAGCCGCGCGTTTTCGATAAGTTTGGTAAGACGTTCATGATCGGATTGAATGACGGCATAATTGTATCCGTCTCTTTTGGCGATATCCTGCAGCGACAGCTTTTTGTTTTTGTAGACATTGTTGTCGCGCTCATAAACGACATTGCGGTAGTTCAGATAATTTTTATAAATGCGGTCGGCATTGCCGCCTTCACGTTTGGCAGCCTGCTTCGCCAGAATAAGTTCTGCTCGTTTTTCCACCTCACGCTGTAAATACGGATAGTCTGTGTTAATTCCCTTTTTCGGCTTGGCGAAGTGTTTGCTGTAATCATAGTTCAACGCTTCGGTCAGTTGTTTTTTATCGATATAGCCGGCGGCGTACATCCGATGCAGGACAAGATGAGCACGGCCGATGCCTGCCGAAACGTTGCTTTTCTGGCCGCCCTGGTTTTTAAATGGCGTATATTCGAACGGGTTTTTCGGCAGGCCGGCAAGAAACGCAGCTTGCGGGATATTCAGCTTGCTTGCTTTGACATTGAAAATCCCTTCGGCAGCTGCGCCGATACCGGCGACATTGCGTCCGCCGGCGTCTCTGCCAAACGGTGCCATGTTTAGGTAGGAAGTCATGATTTCCCCTTTGGTAAAATATTTCTCGAGACGCAGGGCCAGCATAATTTCTTTGAATTTTCTGTTGATGGAGATTTCACTCGTTAAAATCTGATTTTTTACCAGTTGTTGTGTGATGGAACTGCCGCCCGTTGCTTGCGGCTGATTGAGTAATTCTTCAAGACTGGCGCGGATGACCGCTTTCGGCACGACGCCGTGGTGTTGATAATACAGTTCGTCTTCAATGGCGACGACTGCGTGGATCATATTGGGGGAAATGTCTTTCAGATCCGCTTTCGTGCGGATCAATTCGCTGTTCAGCTTGCCGATCGGGACATTACCGGCGAAATAGCTTTCGCTGCTTTCACTGTAATCGGTAATGTCTTTGTAGAGGACTTTGTAACTGAGCACCGGCTGGGTGCTCACAACCTTCGCGAAATATCCTCCGAGTATGCCAATAATGAGGAAACCGATAACGACGATAATACTGATGGTAATCAGGCATGAGTGCCAGATCGTTCCGAGAATGGAATAAATTAATTGAACGGCACGGCTTGATGACCAGAACGTCGCCAGTCGGTCGAACGAATCGGAAAAACGCTTGATTTTGGAATGCATGTGCTGTCTCCTCTCGCCATACCGTCGAAAAATGGACGGTACTCAAGGGATTTGTCGAAAAAAGTATGTTATTTAGTCCCTTATATATTAGCCCATAATAAAAATCTTGAAAAGGAAAATGCAGGAAGGGGGCGGTACCCGGTTTGTGAAAGGCAAAGCAGAAAAAAACTCCCGTCCGCGCGGATGTAGCGGACAGGAGAAAGGAGATAACGTTATCGGGAATAGAATTCGACGATCATGGCTTCCGTAATTTCGGCCGGAAGTTCCGAACGCTCCGGAAGACGTGTATAGGTTGCTTCCATTTTTTCTGCATCAAACGACAGATATTCCGGAACGAAATTATTCGAATCGAGCGCATCCTTAATGATATCGAGGTTCTTCGATTTCTCGCGAACGCCGATGACTTCACCCGGCTTCACGCGGTATGAGGGAATGTCGACGCGGTGCCCGTTGACCGTGATATGGCCGTGATTGACTAGCTGACGCGCTTGACGGCGTGTTCGTGCCAGGCCGATCCGGTAAACCAGGTTATCAAGCCGTGATTCAAGCAAAATCATAAAATTTTCACCGTGAACGCCTTTCATCTTTGCCGCATCGTCGAAAATGTGGCGGAACTGACGCTCATTCAGTCCGTACATGTAACGCAGTTTTTGTTTTTCCTGCAGCTGCATGCCATATTCGGATAATTTGACACGCTGAGTCGGGCCGTGCTGACCCGGTGCGTACGGGCGCCTTTCGAGTTCTTTTCCCGTGCCGCTGAGCGAAATACCGAAGCGACGCGATTTTTTCCAAACCGGACCAATATAGCGAGCCATAAAAATGACTCCTCCTTTGTCATTTTATTAGTATAAAATGACCTTCCCCGGCATTCTTTTCCAAAGCGATTTTGCCATCTTGCATCTTCGCCCCGGCAGCCTGGGTTACGCGGTGCACCTCTTCTGGAGAGGAACAAAATCAATAACTTTGGAAGTATTCCGGCTCTGCCTCATTTTACACGAAGAAGATTATACCGCGTCGCGCGATCTTTTGTCAAGAATCGTCCGCAGCGGCGCCAGGGCTTACGCATTTAAAAAAATGAGGAATATTCTTCCTGAAAACGGTACAATG
>UQRJ01000253.1 GCA_900543345.1 uncultured Sporolactobacillus sp.
AAGGCTATTCGTCGGCAGCGTCAGATGTGTATAAGAGACAGGTTCCTTTTCCATAGTGTGCCAATGGATAAAAATGGGCATGTCCTGAAAAAGGATGCGGCCAAACTTGGCGAAAAAGATTCGCACGGCTGTATTCATCTGACGATTGCCGACGCCAAATGGCTGTATGAGCATTTGCCTTACGGAACGAAAGTGGTCATTCATCAATAATCGCGAAGCCGTGCCCGACGACTCACCCATTAAATTCGTTAAAGCGGGTGCCCGACATTCGAAAAATGATTTGCCCCTCCGGAAGTTGATTGATTTGGCCAACTTCGTGAGATTCAGATCAAAATCGACTGTTGAGACACCCGCTTTGATGATACAAGACCTTGACTAATCAGCTTTTTCAAATCATAGAACGGTTTAAAGAATATGCTGCGAAATACCGCTTTTACTGGTTAATTCAAATGGAAGGAACCGGCTGCAAGGACAGTCCGCCGATACGCTTGAGTGCCCGCTTGGCCTGGCGCATGCGACTGCCTTCAATGACGACCAAACATTTGTCGCTCATCGATAAGTCACGTATCAAAATTGTCAGGAAATCCGGCAGGCGCTCGGCTTGCCGGACCGTGCTCCGGCCGCAAACATAAATCATCAGTTGCAGGCTTTCGCATAACCGGTAGAAGCGAATCATCTGCTTAACGCGGAACCGATCCGCCCGGATGCTGAATGAGAAAACGCTTTTCATCATATTCACACCTTCGCGAATTTTTTCAGGTTTTCCTCTGTCAACGATCAACAAGATTCAGCATACACGGGAAACATGAATTTTTGCTTAATAACGGTAAAAATCACATCTAGATGACCAAAAGCCGAGCGGAAGCCGGTTTTTTGCTTGCTTCAATGCGATAGACCGCGCATCAAGCATGCACGTCCCGCTTCGTATAGAACAACCAGCCGCAGACAACGAAGATGACGTAATAGACAGCCAGAACCGCCAGCGAAAAGCCGAGCGACATATCGTTACGCAGCTGCTGGCCGTTATAGTACTGGGTCAGATCCATATTGGCGAACAGGACATATTTTACCCAGTCATACTTGCTGATGAACTCGATGATCATGTTAGATCCCATTAATAGGAAGATGGTCAGCCCGATGGCCAGGCCGCCGTTGCGGAACAGTGCCGCGATCGCCCCGGCCAGGGTGACCATGATCAGCAGCGATGCACCGTTCAATAAGTAGTTTTTCCAGATGGCCAGCGTCCAGCTGCTTTCACGAACGGCGTTGCCCACGTAACTGAGATGCACCTCATCGGCCCCGCCGAAACCGAAGAATAGACCGCCGATCAGCCAGGAACAGATAAAGAGCAAGAGCAGACTGGCCAGCGCAAACAGCAGTGACGCAATGTATTTCGAAAGCAGGATCTCCGTGCGGTAGATCGGCCGGATCAGCAGCAATTTAATGGTTCCCGAATTAAATTCGCCGGCAATGGAGCCGGAAACGACGATGATCGTAAAAATACTGATGACCAGCATCATCGTCTGCGTTGCTCCCTCCACAAATTTCCATAACGTTTCTTGATTGGACGGCGGCAGATGATGATCAAGCCGATACTGGTCGATGGCAATCTCGCTCTTATAATAATTCTGATAAGAATCATTATCTTTCATATTGTTCAGAGCTGCCCGGTCTTGTTTAATCTCGCTTTGCAGTTGTTGCTGCCAATGGGGATCCGTCGCTTTGTCCGGCATGTTCGCTTTGATGACGATCGCGCCGAGCAGGAGCAGCCCAATCAGGATGATCAGCATGATTTTAGCAGACGCGCGCCGATAGATCTTCATGTTTTCGTTTTGAATCAATTTAAAATAATTCGTCATCATTCTTTCACTCCCGTCACTTCAAGGAATCGGTCTTCCAGCGATTTGGTGACGGCCGCCACGCCGTAAATTTTGACCTGTGATTCAACCAACGTATCGACGACAACCGGTATTTTTTCTCTGGGAATAGCCACTTCGATTGCCTCGTCATCGGCCGTTGCCTGAAGAGACAGTTTTTCCCTGACCGCCAGCGCCGCCGCCCGCGGATCATCGACGGTGAATCTCGCCTTCCCCGTCGTTGCCCCATTGACAAACTCGTCAACAGTCTTGACGCCGATGAGTTTCCCGCTCTGAATAATGCCGATCCGGTCACACATCAGCTGCATCTCCGATAGCAGGTGGCTGGAGACAACAACAGCCACTCTTTCTTTGCGTGCCAACTCGCGCAGATAATTACGCAGATCGTGGATGCCTTGCGGATCAAGGCCATTGGTCGGCTCATCGAGGATCAACACGGACGGTCTGTGCAGCAGTGCCTGAGCAACGCCGAGGCGCTGACGCATACCGAGCGAATATTTTCTGACTTTCATCTTAATTGCATCTTCCAATTTGACCAGTCGAACGACTTCGTCGACGCGCTGCTTGGTAATGCCTGGCACCATCCGTGCATAGTGAATCAGATTTTGGTAACCGGTCAGAAATTTATACATTTCCGGATTTTCGACGATCGCCCCGACCCGGCGCATGGCCTGTTTGAACTCGCCTTTGACGCTATGACCATTAATGTAGATATTTCCTTTCGTCATACGCATCAAGCCGACAATCATCCGAATCGTCGTTGTCTTCCCGGCTCCGTTTGGCCCAAGAAAGCCGAATACTTCTCCGCCGTAGATTTCGAAACTCAGATCGTCGATAATCATGCGGCGGCCGATCTTTTTGCTGACATGTTCCAATTTTACCGCCGGCTTTTTGCCCGCTTCGGTTTTACTCACCATATTGTTTCACCATCCAATCCGTTAAACTGAGATTTTCTTCACCGCGAATCGATTCGACACTCCGGCAATCGAGCAATTTTCCATTCTTTATTAAAATCACCGAGTCCAGGAGCGGTTCTACCTCCTGTAATTCATGCGTTGTTAACACCACCGCCTGTTTACGCAGATCAATAAACGAAATCATCCCCCGAACAATCGAGCGCCGAACAAGCGGATCCAGTCCGGAAAGCGGTTCGTCCATCAGGACATAAGGCACTTCGCGGGCAAGCGTGAGGACAATTTTCAATCGTCCGCGGCTTCCTTTGGAGAGCTGCTTGATTTTCATGCGCCGGTCCAGCTTCATAAAATCGAGCATATGCTCCGCCTTTTTCCGATTAAAATCACGAAAGGTCAGGGCATAGAAGTCGATTGCCTGAGCGACGGTAAAAAAAGAAACATAGCAGTCCGCTTCGGGCAGATAAGTCACCTTGTCGCAGATACGGCGATTCGGCATCTGCCCGTCGACCAGGACGGTTCCCGTCGTCGGGCGGATCAAACCGGCAATCAGTTTTAACGCCGTTGTTTTTCCACTGCCGTTTGACCCGATTAATCCGACAATGTGCCCCGGCTCGATTTGAAAACTGACGCAGTTCAGCGCTTTTTTTGTCAAACATCGCTTGGTTACCTGTTCGAGCTGAATCACGGTTTCTCCTCCTTTTTTGCAAAATACTGCCGCAGGCCGTCGCTGATTTCCCGATCGCCGCAACCCATATCGCGCATCTGTTGCACAAAGCGGGCAATGTATCGTTCCTTCATCTCTTCACGAAGTTGCTGCAGAATCGCTTTATTTTCCGTCGCAAAGGTTCCTTGGCCTCTGTGCTTTTCCACAATGCCGCTATCTTCCAGTTCTTTATAGGTGTGTTGCACCGTGTTCGGATTGACTCCGGAAGCAACTGCCAGCTCGCGCACGGAAGGAAGCTGCTGACCGGGTGCCAATTCTCCGCGAATCATCTTGTTTTTAATCCGATCCGCAAGCTGTAGATAGATCGGCGTCGACGGATCAAACCGTTCGGCCATCAACTTCCCTCCTTGCCCGCATTCTTTTCATCGTCATGCTTCAAGCTCGTGATCCATCAGCCATGAAGCAAGACCGAACAGGATACACATCGTCAGCAGATCGAAAACGATTCGGCCGGTATAAATCGGCGATAATTGCAGTGACGATCCCGGCGCCAGAGTCAGTTTGACCGGACCATTCGTCAGCGCTCCCCACTCCGTCATGAGCGGATAAGCACTGTGGCAAAATAATTCGAATATGGCAAATCCGCCCAATGCGGTAATGCCCGAGAGGACGCGACCGAGTCGCGAACGTAGGACAAGAAACAGCAGCAGAAAAAAGAGACAGGCGACCGCAACAAGAAGCGCTCCCCAGTAAAAAGTCGCGATAAACAACATGACGCGCGGTACAGCTACCGCTTCCCACGGAAACTCGTGTGACTTGGCTAAAAATAGCCCAACCAGATAATAAACGATACCGGCCGCCGCGGAGACGGTCATATAGAGCAACGCGCTCAACAGTTTGGCGATCAGCATCGCCCAGCCCGGCAACTGTCTCTTATACACATCTCCGAGCCCACGAGACCCTAAGACATCTCGT
>UQRJ01000254.1 GCA_900543345.1 uncultured Sporolactobacillus sp.
GAGATGTCTTAGGGTCTCGTGGGCTCGGAGATGTGTATAAGAGACAGCTCCAGGACATACCCGTAACCGCTACGAATGTCGCTTATGATCGACTGTAGATTCGGATAACCATTTTGCCACTGATCGATCTTCCTTGCCTGGAAAAATCGCTGCGCCTGAGCGATGATTTCCATCACCCGATCGACGTCGGCTTCATGAGTCCGACGAAACACAACGGCCATTGTCCGTCCGCCCCTTTCCCTTCATTAGCGATGATGCGGACCCGCTTTCAACGGCCGGCAACCGTCAGGCCCACCTTTTCCATTTTATAACGAATCCGAGGATGCGGACAGACTTTCATCGGAAGCGACAAACCGATTATGGTCAGACAGCCCGGAGCGACTTTTCCAATGCCTCAGCAATGATCGGCGACGTTGACCGTGCCGGGCAATCTCCGCCTTTTTCTTCAATCCTGCCGTCAGCGGATTCATGAAGGGCACGCGCTCAATTGACGGTGACTTTGTGCTGTGCCGTTTTAACAAAATAGGGCGCCAGGCAGCCTTCCCGATTCCTCAGCGGTCGATAGTTGTCCTTGTTCAATGCTTTTTTTCTTTCTTCATCGTTACTTAAACACTGCACAACGATCTTTGCCAATTGAAAATCTGCGAAAAACCGATCGGCGGCATGAAGCAGAGCGTCAAACGTCACTTCGTAAGCATAGTCGGAAATAATATCCAGCCGCAATACACCATGATGAGCGCCTCGCTCAAGTAAATGCGTCGGGTTTTCCACAAAAGTTCCCGATTCTTTAGCCAGCACGCGGTCAATATAGCGGTTTGTATCCGGAATCGACGCGATCTCAATCGTCCCGATCGTGCGCGGCTCATCCCTCGCCTCGACAATCCAGCGAAAATAGCGGCGATCCGCCCATGCCCGTCGCCACTCACGAATGCATCGGGCCATCTCATCCCTGTTTTGTATTTTAAAATTCGTCTCACAATTATGATCGTCTATCTGCATTTGCAGATAACATCGCCGTAGCAAACTTGCAGTACATTCACAGCCTTTTCTTCAGGAATTTCGCCGATGGGAATAAAGCGCAGGTGCCGGCTTGAAAAACGCTTGCGTTCGATTAAATTTCCATTCATTTTCGTGCCTCCTTATGTTGTTTTTAGTATAAACTAATAATAGTGACATCTGTCTGTCACTATTAAAGCCGAGGATCATACGAATTTTTTCCAGTCACCGCTTTGGTTATGGTCAAGGCCGATTTTCCCGTACCGATGGACCGCGCAGTTTTTTTAGCCCCCAAACCGGCCGATAGGACAAAGCGATATGATCAGTAAAGGAAGGTTTTTATGAAAATTGATCGGTTGCTCGCCATCGTCATCTTTTTACTAAATCATCGACAGGCGACCGCTAGAACGCTTGCCGATGCATTCGAGGTCTCGGTACGCACCATCAAACGCGACATGGATACGATCAATCAGGCCGGGATTCCCATCCGGTCAACCGCCGGTGCGGGCGGCGGCTATGCGATTGAGCCGCGTTTCGCTTTAAGCAAGCAGTATATCAAAAAAGCCGATGTTGAGGCAATCCTGACTGCGCTGACCGGCTTGCAGTCATCCTTCTACCGAAAAAGACTGGAACCATTAGTCGAAAGGTTGACTCAGTTAAGCAAACCTTCACCGCCAAACAGCATCTTTTTAGACTACAGTGTTGCCCAAGAAGGGCGGTTCGTCCAGGTTCATCTCAATCAATTAGCAAAAGCGATCGCTGACCGGCACCGCGTGCTCCTGACTTATCGAAATTTAAAGCAGGAGGTTTCGGAAAGGCAGGTGCGGCCGCTTGCCCTGACTTGTCAGTGGGGCAGTTGGTATCTATTCGCATTCTGTGAAAAAGCCGACGATTACAGACTGTTTAAACTCATTCGCATGAAACAAATCGTTGTGCTGGGCAGCGTATTTCCGAAAATCGACGGTGTGGAAGCATTGATGCGCCAACATCTCCGCTCGTACTCAGACAGCTGTATCGATATTGAGATTTTAATTCATGAACAAGATCGTGATCTGGCCGAAGAACTATTTCCGAACGGCCAATTATCGCGGCAATCAGAAAACCACTGGGTTATGCATCTGCATTTGCCGACATATGAGCGATTATGGAAAGCAAAGTTGATTTGCCTCGGCGATCGCGTAAAAATAATCCGTCCCGATTTTTTGCGAACAGAACTCACGTCGCTTGCTAAATCATTTATTGCCGAAAATAACCGAAAACCCACTGATCCGGGCCGGTAGAAATCAGGCATTTTCACTGACAGCAAAGGATGCTCTATCGTCCATTTTACCGCGCTTTCCGTTGCGTTCACATCGCGCTTTACTGCCGGCCAGCATTTAGGCGGAGGGAAAGAATCCGGGAAGGATGTGACGCGCCGTTCAAAAAATCAGCTTAAAGGGTCCTCAAACGGCATGATCACGACTGATGGAGCCGTCAGCCGATTCGTCAGCCATTGCATCGATTGGCATCCCCTATCAAATCGTATCAATCAGTAACGAAAAAACCTTCGTGGATAAGTTTGTCGAAAACTCATCCACGAAGGTCTAAAACTAATCAAATGCATTTGCCCGCAACCGCTGTGCGGCTTTTTCGCTTGTAACGAGCAGCCGAAAGAAGCAACCTTTGCCGCACACCTATCTATTTCCGTACCAGTGCGACTTTTCCCACCATCGGTTAGAACATCCAAGCACCGCTTACCTTATGGAGCATAGCGGGTTCGAACCGCTGACCTCTTCGCTGCCAGCGAAGCGCTCTCCCAGCTGAGCTAATGCCCCGTCTTGAAAGCCTTTTAAAAGCTTGATCTAATCACATTTGTCTAAGGGATTCTTTTGAAATGTGCCCTTCGCTGACTTATATTACAACTTTGACCGCGAAGGAGTCAAGCATTCACAAAAAGCCTTTTTTTTCAGTCTTTTTCGCGAATCCAGATAAGAAAAATGGAACTTTCATGCGAATCGCTCTGTAAACAACTAATTTTTTCCAAAAAGCGTTGGCCGCTAAGAGATTGCCGGTTCGACCCTGCTATGTTATGTAAATCTTTAAAATAGAATATTTTATAACTCAACTTTCGCAGCTTAGCTCTGGCAAGTAAACCTTGATATAGTTGGATAACCTGTCAATCCATCGCTAGAGTTGACAAGTAATCCACTTTTGATCGTATTTTTAGTTCCGGTTAAGGCCTCATGGAGTAGATCCAGAAGCTGGGTGAGGGCAACATCCCAATCCAATTCACTCATTTCGTCGCAAAGTTCATAGAACAGGCCACCTAGTGTCCGTTCGTCTGAACTGCAGCGATTCTGCCAGGCCAGAAGAATGAACCGGGTAAACACGATGATGGTATGGCTGATCAGAAGGTCATAGGACCAACCCTGAAATTCTTTTTGCAGTTTAAAAAAAGACTTGGTTGCTTTGAAGAAAAGCTCAATGTCCCATCTCATCCCGTAGATGCGAATGATTTCCTGTTCTGTCAACGTGCAGTCAGTACTTAAAAGGGCTAACCAACGGTCCTGCCGGCGACGGTTTCCACTTGAACTGGAATGCCATTAGCTAGGGTGGTGCGAATGGAACGAAGAACCTCTATTTGGGCTGTGACGGGCCGTGCGAGCTCGAAGAGAGTGTTCAAACCCACAAGTTGGCCACCGACCTGATAACGCTGATTCGTCGCTTTGACCATGCCAATAACATTCAGGCCCTGACGGTCAGTGCTTTGACCAGAGACTGCTGCGTGAACCAGCGTCCATTAGGACATAGGAGGCCTGAATCCCTTTGACAATGCCCGTTCCATCATGGCGGAAAAGATCCGCGGCTGTCTGCCGAGCCTTCACTCCGCCGCTTGTAACTGGAACACTGTTCGTCGATCGCCGAATGCATCCCATTTATCACTGTTTTTTCAGAACTAAGCAGGGAAAAGTCAACAGACAGAAACGTGGTTCTGACTGAACATGGCCGAACAGCAATAATAGCGAACCAAAGTCAAGCGAAAGTCGAGAAAAAGCTGATTTTTCTGACGGAGTGGACGGCTTCCTAACATGTATTCTAGCTGACATCAATTTACACGTAAATTTGGACTTGATCGACTTTTTACTGTTCAGTAATTATATTATCCACCAACTTAATCAAAGAATTATAGTTCGGATCATTATGATGATTTAAATATAAATAAATTTTTTGTATGTTTTTAGGCAAAGGAGTCGTTTTTTTAATTCGTTTTTCAATATCATCAATGGTAGCAGAAACATTCATATTATTTTCATACTCAAAATATTCTTTAAAATTTATCATATAGTATAGTAACTGTCTCTTATACACATCTCCGAGCCCACGAGACCCTAAGACATCTCG
>UQRJ01000255.1 GCA_900543345.1 uncultured Sporolactobacillus sp.
TTAGGGTCTCGTGGGCTCGGAGATGTGTATAAGAGACAGCGCAAAAAGCGGCCCGAGCGGACGGCCGCCGGCTTCGCCGCGAATTGCTGGAGGTAAACGGCATCGGTCGTGAAACAGCCGATGCAATGCTTGTCTATGGCTTCGGCAAGTCGTTTTTTATTGCCGATGCTTACGCCCGGCGGTTGTTCCTGCGGCTCGGCGACCGGTTACCGAAAACATATGATGCACTGCGCCGGCAGGTCGAAACGCAATTGCCGGATGATCCAGCTATTTATCGGGAATATCATGCGCTAATTGTCGAGCATGGCAAACGGTGCTGTCGTGCCAAACCGGATTGCCGGTTCTGCCCGCTGACGGCGATGTGCGCCTGGCGGAAGGCGCATGCCGACTGATGACTGGCCGGAAAAACCGAGCGATAATGCTCAGCCGGCTGATGGCGGACGATATCCGGCTGCAAGCTTATTGACGCCGTTGTGCCTGTCGATGGCAAAGGATAACCGGTTGAAGATAGATTTGGCCGACTTCAACAGCTGTCTATGCGGCCGATCGTATCCGGCCGGAAAAGGATGCAACTGATCCAAGCGCTCCCTTCGGCCGATGCGCTTATCAGGCAGGGAAAAGCCGGCCGGTCCGTTTAGCCGATAGCAATCAGCAACGGCAGATAGAGGAAACTGAGCAGCGTCGTCATCGTGACGATCAGCGAGACCATTTCGGTATCGCCGGAAAATTTTTCTGTTAACATCACCGTGTTGATTGCCGCCGGCATCGAAATTTCAATAAATAGGACCGAGGCAAGCAGCCCGTGGACGCCCAGCACAATGAGAACGGCTTTGGCGATGAGCGGCACGCATGCAATTCGCAGAGCAATGCCGATCCACACTTCCGGTCGGGCAACGCCGGTGCGGCCGGTCTGGCCAAGTTTGATGCCGAGAATCAAGAGGACGAGGACCGGATAGGCATTGCCGAGCATGTGCAGGGCGGTCGCTCCGCCGGCGGGGATTCGCAGCTGCAGCCCATTCATCAGCAGCCCGGCGGCGCAGGCGTAGATCAGCGGCGTCTTCAGCAAATGGCTGAGCGCCTGCCGGGCACTCAGCTGTGCGCGAGCGGCCAGGTACATGCCGAGGATGTTGACCAGAGCGATCTGGCCGACGACGTAAACGGCGCCGAGGGCAAAACCAGTGCGGCCGAAAGCCAGCAGCAACACCGGCAGGCCGTAGTTATTGGCGTTGCTAAATAGCGTTGTCAGCGTCAGCGCCCGCGACTTCTTCTCCGGCAACCGCAACAATTTTCCCGAACCAAGTGCCAGCAGCCAGAGTAGGGCGGTCATGACGACGGTAAATAAGCAAATGGATAGAAAATCTGCGCCGCCGAGATGCGATTCGGCCAGTGCCGAAAGAATCAGCGCCGGCGCCAGAATGTAGAGGCTGATGTCGGCCAGCAGTTTCGTGTCGACCGGGCGGAAACGCTGCAACAGCGTGCCGCACGCACAGATGATGACGATTGGGACAGTGATCGAACCGAGCAGATGAAGATAGGCAATCATGGCAGGGCCTCCAAATCTTGTTTAATTTTAGCATAGAGTCGGTTTGCAGCGTTACTTTTTTCAATCCAATCGTCCAGCGGTAACGGTCAACGAATCCATCTTTCGCGGAAAAGCTTTCCTTCAATAGTTCAGACCGCACCAAGCGTTATCGGCACTGAGTGCCGCCAAATAAATTCATCCTCCTTCGGTCAACCATTATCTGTTATCGCCTTGCCTCGTCGGGGAAAAAGGTACTAATCGACTATACGGGCAAAAAGACATGCGTATAATGGTAAACCGGTGATATACTGAAAAAGGTATCGAAAAAAATCAAAAAAGTGGAAAGTGAACGGAATGAAAATAGCTATTTTTGATTCGGGCATCGGCGGTATGACGGTCCTACATCATGCGCGCCGGCTGCTTCCTGGCGAGGATTTTATTTTTTATGCGGACACGGCCCATGTGCCGTATGGCGAAAAGCCGAAAGACGAAGTGCAAAACTATGTTCTGGAAGCGGCGGATTTTCTAACGGCGAGGCATTTGAAAGCCCTCGTCATCGCCTGCAATACTGCAACGAGTATCGCGATTAACGATCTGAGGAAAAAATATGATTTCCCGGTTCTGGGCATCGAACCGGCGGTTAAGCCTGCCGTCATGGAAAGTGAGAAAAAGCGCAAGAAAGTGCTGGTTATGGCGACACGGCTGACCTTGAAAGAAGAAAAATTTCATCATTTGGTTAAGCGAATAGACAAGCATGATATCGTTGACGGTCTGCCGTTGCCGGGGCTGGTGACGCTGGCCGAACGTTTTGATTTTGATCCGAAAGATGTGCTTCCTTATTTACGCGAACAGTTGCGCCCATTTGACGTCGCCCAATATGGGACGGTTGTACTCGGCTGCACGCATTTTCCGTTTTTCAAAGACAGTATTGTTCGCTTATTCCCGGTCGGCACCGATATTATCGACGGCGGTTACGGGACGGCAAAAAATCTAAAACGAGTCCTTGGCAATCGTGGAGAAATAGGCGGCGGCGAGGGCCGGGTTACTTTCTATCGATCCGGCGTGAAAGTCGAGGATGCCGGTTTGTTAAGGACGTACCGCCGGCTGCTTAAGCGACTGGACATGCTGGATGAGTCTGATTCACGGCGGAATTCGTGAACGGGAAAAGATCATTAAGCGATCGAGAAAAAAGCAGGGGAGGGGACGGCTTGGCTCTGACTTTTCAAGAAGACCCGGTTGTTCAGAAACACCGATGGATGATTCTCATTACCGTAAATTTATTCACGTTTATGTCGACACTCGACGCCAGTATCGTCAATGTCGCATTGCCGGAGATTTCGCGCGATCTGAAGCTGCCGATTGCGAGCAGCCAGTGGATTGTAACGATTTATCTGATGGTGATTTGTGTCTTTATTTTGTTGTTTGGCCGTCTCGGCGATATGTACGGAAAAATAAAAATGTATCAAATTGGAACGGCGTTGTTCATTGTCGGCTCGATGATCTCCGGCATCGGACTCTCTTTCCTGTTGCTGCTGCTTGGCCGCACGGTCCAGGCCGTCGGCGCTTCAATGACAATGGCCAATAATTTTGGCATCGCGACGGAAATTTTCCCCCCTTCGGAAAGAGGGCGGGCACTCGGCCTGATCGGTACGTTTGTTTCGCTTGGCAGTATCACCGGGCCGGGCATCGGCGGCCTCGTGGTGTCAGCCCTGAGCTGGAATTATATTTTCTGGATCAATGTGCCGATCGGCCTTGTGGTCATGTTCGTGGGCTGGCGGCTGCTGCCAAGAGATATTAATAAGCTGCGCGGTCACCTCGATAAAACGGGCACGTTCGTTTTCGGATTTTTTATCATTTCCCTGTTCGCCGGACTGCTGCTCGGCCAGCATTGGGGCTACGGCGATTGGCGGATTGTCACGTTTTTACTGCTTGCCGGGCTGCTATTTCTTATTTTCGTGGAAATAGAGGGACATATTGAAGAACCGATGCTGCAATTGCGTCTTTTTAAAAATGGTTTGTTTACGATCGGCATTCTCTGTGCATTTCTTGTTTTTGCGTCGAATTTTTGCTTCAATATCATTGCGCCGTTTTATACGCAAAGCATCATGCATCTCTCTGCCCGCGATTCCGGGTTGCTGCTGATGCTCTTTCCGGTGATGATGGCGATCATTGCGCCGCTGAGTGGAGCGATTTCCGATAAAATCGGTTCGGAGATACTGACGTTCATCGGCCTCTTGATTTTGGTCGTCGCTCAGATTGGCCTCGGTTATCTTAACGCGCATAGTTCATTACCCTATGTTGGTCTGTTAATCGCGCTGCTCGGTGCCGGGAGCGGGACCTTCCAATCGCCGAACAATTCACTCGTCATGTCCGTCGTTCCGAAACAGCAGCTTGGCAGTGCCGGCAGTGTTAACGCACTGGTCCGCAATCTCGGCATGATCAGCGGTATCACATTTGCGACAACGCTGCTGTTCACCTGCATGTCGGCCGTCGCCGGAAAACGCGTGACCGGTTTAATCCCCGGTCGCCCGGACATTTTTCTCTATGGCATGCATCGCGTATTCCTTGCGTCGGCAGCTATCTGTATGGTTTGCGCGGTCATCACCGGCTTCCGGTGGGCGGTTGCCAAACGTCGGGCCCATCATCGCGCCGTCTAATTCCGTTGCTTCGGAGAGGGGGTGGGATTCGCTGCTTTGAGTGGACATTTATCGTTTTGGTACCGGAATTTCGGTTGTAATAGGTCTAAAATAATAAGCAACTTCATTCGCCTGCATGACGATGAGTTTCGGTTTAACCCTGTCTCTTATACACATCTCCGAGCCCACGAGACCCTAAGACATCTCG
>UQRJ01000256.1 GCA_900543345.1 uncultured Sporolactobacillus sp.
CGTCGGCAGCGTCAGATGTGTATAAGAGACAGGTGCGCCTGTCTGCGCTGCATTGACGAGGGAAGCGAACTGACGGATCTTGAAGATCGGCCGGCGGATGGAGACTTTGTGTCGACGAAGACGATGCGGCAGCGATTTTCCGACTTGCCGGGGGCGTTGGAAGCAAGCGAAGTCATTGCCGCTAAGTGCCGTGTAACCTTCTCGTTCGGACGGATGCGTTTTCCTTCTTTTCCGGTTGCTGAGGGAAAAACGTCGGGCGAGATGCTGCGGGAGACGTGTGAGTGCAGCTTACGGAAAAAGTATCCGGACGATAGCGGCGAGGCGCGACGTCGAATGGAGAAGGAACTGAATATTATTGGAAAAATGGGCTTCGACGATTACTTCCTGATTGTCGCCGATCTGGTCGGCCATGCGCGCTCGGCCGGCTATTTGCCCGGCCCCGGACGCGGATCGGCGGCGGGCTCGCTCGTGGCCTATCTGCTTGATATTACCGAAGTCGATCCACTGAAATATCGGCTGCTTTTCGAACGGTTCCTGAATCCGGAACGAATTACGATGCCCGACATCGATATGGATTATCCGGATGTTGATCGGGACAAAATGATTGCTTATGCCTCCCGCAAATACGGCCGGGACCATGTGGCGCAGATTGTCACATTTGGGACGCTGGCTGCTCGGGCGGCGATCCGGGACACGGGACGCGTTACAGGTACCGATCCGCGGCTGGTCGACCGAGTGGCGCGGCTGATTCCTCAGGTACCGAAAATGACGCTTGACCGGGCCCTTGCCGAATCGGAAAAATTACGCCGCCTGCTCGATGCCTCGCCCGAGGGCGCCGCTTTATTTAATCTGGCGAAACAAATTGAAGGCCTGCCGCGCCATTCCTCGATCCACGCGGCAGGTGTCGTATTCAGTGACCGTCCGCTGACCGATCTGATACCCGTCCAGCACGGTCACAACGAGATACCGGTGACGCAGTATCCGATGGAAGTGCTTGAACAGCTCGGCCTGCTGAAAATTGATTTTCTCGGTTTGCGTAATTTGACTTTCATGCGCGAAGTCATCCGAAGAGTCGTCCGCGCCGGTACGGAACTGACGGCGGAATCCATTCCGGCAAACGACCCGCAGACGCTTAGGCTGCTTGGAGAGGGGAATACAACCGGTATCTTTCAGCTGGAGTCGGACGGCATGCGGCAAGTGCTGCGCAAACTGAGGCCGACCGATTTCGAGGATGTGGTAGCGGTGATTGCGCTCTACCGACCGGGGCCGGTCCGCTTTATCGACCGTTTTATCCGCCGGCGGCACGGCGAGGAATCGGTAAGTTATCCGCATCCTGATCTCAAGCCGATTCTGGCGCCGACATGCGGGGTTCTCGTCTATCAGGAACAAATCATGCAGATTGCCGTGCGCATGGCGGGCTATTCACTCGGACAGGCCGATATCTTACGCCGGGCGGTTGCCAAAAAGAAGCGCGGACTGCTTGAATCGCAAAAAAAGAGTTTCATCGACGGCAGCATTCGCCGTGGTTATACTCAAGAGACGGCGGAGCGTATTTTCGATCTGATCGTCCGCTTCGCCAATTATGGTTTTAATCGCTCCCATGCCGTGGCCTACGGAATTGTTTCATACCGGCTGGCTTATTTGAAGGCTCATTATCCACAAATTTTTATGGCTTGCCATCTCTCCAGTGTGGCCGGCAATGCGGGCAAATTGACTGCCGCTGTTCAAGAAATACGGCGAATGGGTATTCCGATTGTCGGCCCGTCGGTGAATCGCAGTCGAAAAACGTTTGAATCTGAAGGAAAAGCCATCCGTTTCGGCTTTATAGCGATAAAAAATCTTGGCGAAGGGGCGATCGACGAAATCGTCAAAGAACGGGAGCGGAGCGGGATGTATCGCGGCCTTTTCGACTTCTGTCGGCGTGTATCGGCCCGACGGGTGAACCGTAAAGCCGTTGAATCGATGATTTTTGCCGGAGCAATGGATGAATTCGGAATCGATCGCGCGGTGCTCCTGGCCTCGCTGGATCGGGCGATGCGAAGCGGCGAAGCGGAACAAAAGACGAAGCCCGACGGCCAGGGCACGCTGCTGCCCCCGGACGAGCCGGCAGACAGTTATACCGACGTGCCGCCGCTGAGCGCTTCCGAACGGTTGCATTATGAACGGGACGCACTTGGCATTTATCTGTCCGCGCATCCGTTGCAACGTGTCCGAAACCGTTTGCCCGCTTCGTTTGCGACGCTCGGCCGTCTTCCTTCGGGACATGCGCCGTTCGTGCTGGCCGCCTGCATCGAAGATACAAAACCGCTTCGTACTAAGCAGGGGAAGAAAATGGCATTCTTTACGTTAAACGACGAGTTCGGCACGTCGGATGCCGTCTGTTTTCCGCCTCATTATGAACAACTGCAGGATATCCTGCAAGATAACCGGATGGTGGTTGTCCGTGCCACAGTATCCGAAGGACGCGGCGGTTCCCAGCTTTCCGTCGATCGGGCGGAACCTTTGGCCGAGTACCTTCGTAAATTGCGGGCGGTACTGTTTATCAGGATTGATCGTTTTCACAATCGGTCGTCGATTTTTCGACAGTTGAAACGGACGATCGGCGAATTTCCCGGACGGCACCGGGTCGTCCTTCATTACGAAGTAAGCGGCAAAACGGTGCTTCTTGACACGGATTACACCGTCGGCATCTCCGGAGAGCTGCTTGAGTGTATCCGGCGGTTGCTTGGTGAAAAAAATGTCGTTGTCGGCAGCCGTAAAGAGACGTCGATCTGATGAACACACTCTGCGGAAGGGGGCGGACAGGCCGGCGCGAATTTTTGCCGACGATAAGATAAAATGACGATTCCATGAAAAATAATTGAAAAAAGGATGAACTGTTCGCATCCTGTCCTTTTTTTTACATTGACAAGGATCGAGGGTGGTATATTTGATAAAGGATTTCTTCATAAAGAAGAAAAAATACGCAACGGTTCCTTCAGCGAAGGCGCGGCAGGACGTACCCGAGGGCATCGTCATGAAATGCCCGAAGTGTAAGAAAATCATGTACACGAAAGAATTAAAAAAGCATCTGTATGTTTGCCAGGCATGCGGTTATCATTATCCGATCGGCGCGTATGAACGCGCCGCCATCCTATTTGACGACGGCCGGTTCGCGGAACTGGATAAGGAGCTGATCTCGGAAAATCCGCTGGGCTTCCCCAATTACATGAATAAGCTTGAAAAGGATCGTCAGCGGACTCGATTGAATGAGGCGGTTCTGACAGCGGTCGGGAAAATCGAAGGATGGACGGCGGCGGTCGCCATTATGGATAAGGGATTTCGGATGGGCAGTATGGGATCGGTTGTCGGTGAAAAAATCACCCGCTTAATTGAAAAAGCGGGTCGGCAACATCTGCCGTTGATCATCTTTTCCGCTTCGGGCGGTGCGCGTATGCAGGAAGGGGCCCTGAGCCTGATGCAAATGGCGAAGACCAGCGCCGCATTGAAAGTATTCGGCGACAAGGGCGGTTTATTTATTTCCGTGATGACCCATCCGACGACGGGCGGCGTTTCCGCCAGTTTTGCTTCGCTTGGCGATTATAATTTTGCCGAGCCCGGCGCGTTGATTGGTTTTGCCGGGCGGCGGATCATCGAGCAAACGATCGGGGAGAAACTGCCGGATGATTTTCAAACGGCGGAATTTCTGCTGAAGCACGGGCAGTTGGATCAAGTAGTGCCGCGCAGCCGGCTCAGGGATGTGCTCGCCGACGTGCTGGCGATTCACTGCGAGGGAGGTGCCGCCGATTGACATCGCAGCCGAACTTTGAAAAGCCGATTAATGACCTGCAAAATAAAATCGACGAACTGAAGCAATTTATGGATGAAAAGCAGATCGACTTGTCCGATGAAATCAAACGTTTGCAGGATCATCTGCAGCGCCTGGAAAAAGAGACTTACAGTCATCTGACGCCGTGGGAACGTGTTCAGATCGCACGGAATCTGCAACGGCCGACGACGTTGGATTATATTCCCCTGCTCTTTACCGATTTCCTGGAATGCCACGGCGACCGGCTCTACGGTGACGATGCGGCCGTTGTCGGCGGTATCGGCCGTTTTCACGGCCGGCCGGTCACGATTGTCGGTGAACAACGCGGCCGCGATACGAAAGAAAATCTGGAACGGAATTTCGGTATGCCGCATCCGGAAGGTTACCGAAAGGCGTTGCGGCTGATGCGGGAGGCCGATAAGTTCGGTCGCCCGATTATTACATTTATCGACACAAAAGGCGCTTTTCCGGGAAAAGCGGCCGAGCAGCTGTCTCTTATACACATCTCCGAGCCCACGAGACCCTAAGACATCTCG
>UQRJ01000257.1 GCA_900543345.1 uncultured Sporolactobacillus sp.
TCGGAGATGTGTATAAGAGACAGGTCCGTAAGTCGTCGGCAGAACCAGCACTGCGTCCCGATCGAGAAAACGGCTCATTTCCCGGGCAAACCGCGTTTTAACTACCGTGGCGCGGCGATATGCCGCATCTTTTTTTACCTGTGATGCCGCAGAAAAGTGGTCGGCAATGTCTTTTCCAAAGTGGGGATGATCGGTTTGGATCCATTGTCCATGTGATTGCCACGCTTCCCAGCCCTGCAAAATGCGGAAGGTTTCCGCAAGCTCCGGCAGCGTGACGCCGGGAAGTGGATAGTCTTGCAACGTCTTTTCCGGAAAAAGCCGGGCCGCTGCCCGGCTGAACGCCTCGCCGGCGCTCGACGACCGGACGAGGTCCCATGCTTCGTTCACTCGGTAAAAGCGGCGATAATCCCCCTGTTCCTGCTCCGGCAGCAAACAGCGGCCGACTTTTTCCAAAACGGTGGCACTGCGGGCCATCCAACCGACAGTATCGAAACTCGGAGCCAGCGCAACGACGCCATCTGTCGAAATACTCCCGTGTGTCGGCCGCATACCGAAAAGGCCGCAATAGGCCGAAGGAATCCGTACCGATCCACCCGTATCTGTACCAATGGCAAAATCCGTCAACCCCCCGGCTACAGCCGCAGCCGAACCGCTGGACGAGCCGCCAGTATAGGCTTGCGGAAAGCGTGGATTGATCACCGGCGGAAAATGGATATTGTCGCCTTTTAAGCTATACATCAGTTCATCTGTTACCGTCATCCCGCGCAGTTCGGCCCCATTTTTCAGCAAGGCGTCAATCACCGGCGCATTGCTTTCTGCCGGCCGATGCGTTGCCTTCCAGGTCGGGTTGCCCGCACTATTGGTATGGCCGCGCACCGCAAAAATGTCTTTGGCAGCAAAACTGAGCCCGTCAAGAATGCCATTTCCCGTCGGCTCTTTATTCATCCCGTCGTCAATAAAAGCACCGAATCGATCTTCTTTCATGTTATCGCCCCCGTCTTCATTTTTTAAATTGTCAATGCTTTATTGGTAGCATAACGCAGACCCTGCCGACTGTCATGAATGAATCATCCAAAAATTGCGTTTATATTGAACGAATAATCCATAACCAGCGAAAGATTTATGGTGATAGTAGCTAAGTGAAATTAGAAATTTTAGATAGTTTGCAATTGAATCACTTCTGTCCCTGCGATAGGATAGAAACAATAAGAAAATTTGATCAAGGAGCTGCGCAGTGATGAGTTTGACGAATCTAAACGAGCGGGTACACAAAGATCTTTCCTATTTAGCAACCGACGGACCGAAGTGGCCGCGGCCGCTTCACCGCTTGGAAAGCCATGTATACGACACAGTCATTGTCGGTGGCGGCCAGTGCGGCCTCGGCATTGCGTTCGGTCTGCTCTTGAAACAGGTAGGCAACATTCTGGTGATCGACGAGAACGAAGCGGGCAAAGAAGGTCCGTGGGCCACCTACGCCCGGATGATGACGCTGCGGACGCCAAAACAGCTGACACCGATCGACTTCGGCATTCCGTCGCTGACATTCCGCAGCTGGTGGGAAGCGCAGCATGGAGCGGACGCCTGGGCGGCCATCGATAAGATCCCGCGCGGCGACTGGATGGACTATTTGCGCTGGTATCGCCAGGTCCTCAACTTACCGGTCCGTAATCGGATTCGGCTGAATTACATCGAACCCGGCGGCAACGGGCTATACCGGCTGCACGTGACCGGCGGCAGTGCCGGTATCCTGCTCGCCCGCACCGTCGTCCTCGCAACCGGCATCCAGGGCGGCGGCGGATGGTACGTCCCGGCAATGATCCGCGACCGGCTGCCGAAACGATTTTACGCCCATACCTCGGAACCGATCGATTTCGCCGGATTGAGAGGTAAAAAGGTCGCCGTGCTCGGCGGCGGCGCATCGGCGTTCGATAACGCCAATGCCGTCTTGGCCGGCGGTGCGGCAGAGGCCCATGTTTTTGTCCGCAGACAGCAAATTCAGCGCATTAACCCGATTCGGCAAATGGAGCCATCGGGGCTGATCGAGCATTTTCACACGCTAAGCGATGCGGAAAAATACGCGGTCATGGCACACTTTTTCAGACTCAATCAGCCCCCGACCAACGACACGTTCAACCGCGCCGCAGCCCAGCCGGGATTTCATCTGCACACCGGAGCGCCGTGGACGGACGTTGCCGCAAACAACAGCATTGTAACGGTCGCCACGCCGCGGGGGACATTCAACTTCGACTATCTGATCATCAGTACCGGTCTGCGCACCGACCCGGCCCTGCGCCCGGAACTGAAACTTGTCGAAAGCGACATCGCCCGTTGGAAGGACCGCTACCGCGCTCCGGCAAACATCCGCAATCCGCTTCTGGATGCCCATCCCTACTTGACGGACGGATTCCGCTTCACCGGTCGCGACGCCCGGGGCGAACAACTGCTGCACGGCATTTATGCCTTTAACTACTCGGGGATGGTTAGCTGCGGCCTGTCCGCTTCGGCATTGTCGGGCATGAAATACAGTTTGCCGGCGGTTACCTCCGCCGTCACCGACCAGCTTTTTTACGATGATCGCCAACACTATCTGGATGACTTTTTTAACTATGATGAACCCGAATTCAATGGTGAATGGCCGCGGGCCGAACGAAACAAATCCGAATCGACCGGGAAGAAAACAATCAAATAAAGCCCCGAAGATGCTTCGGGACTTCGCTTTGCGGGAAAAGGTTAAATCTGCCGAACTGCCTCCATACCTTTCATCCAAAAAGTAGGTTTGTCTGCATCCGCTTCATGCTTTCGCATCCATTCGGCATCGTGAATCGAACCGAACAGGAAGTTCCCCGGAAACGACGGTTGATTCAGCATAACTGCCTCCTTTTGTCATCTAAATTAGCATATAACGCTGATTTAATAAGCTCGGCAATAGCAACAAGAGAACCGCACCGTGCCATTTTTTTAGAAACAAGGAAGGAGTAGCCCTTTTTCTCCTTCCTGTGACTTAATTATTGAAAACGATGCCGCCTTTATCGTATCGATGCCTTGATCGAGAATACTCAAACGGAACCCCATTATCCAGATAGACTACCTGCTCCACTTCGAGAACGGGATCATTTTTTTGACATTCAAGATATTCCAGATCCCAATGATCGGGTTTATCTGCTTTAACGACTCGATAACTTCTGCCGATTTTAAGTCCCAGAACATCTTGGATATGTGAATAAATCGAAGCGGAAAGAACCTTTTCGGTGATTCCCGGAATCACATGAATCGGCATAAACGTGTGTTCCAATTGAAAAGGCCGTCGGTCAAGATTCCTTAATCTTACGATACGATAAACCGGTTGTGATCGATCCAAAAGTAGTATCTTTTGCAACCGTTCATCGGGAAATAAGCTATCAAATTGGAGTATTTCATTTGTTATGCGATCTTTTTCGTCCCCCATTGTTGCAGTAAGTCCTCGATAACTTTTTCCACTGAAGTTGAGTTTATTAACCAGCGGGTTGGTCATCACATAGGTCCCCGACCCCCGGTTACTTACAAGAAGGCCTTCGTTAACTAGCGTATCGATTGCCCTTTTTACCGTCACCCTGCTTGTATGAAATTCTTTTGCCAGCTCATTCTGAGTCGGTATCTGGGATAAAGGAGGATAAACCCGGTTTTTGATGCGCCGTGCGATTATCTTACTGATTTCTTCATGTCTGATCAAGCCTATCCCCTCTTATCCGCCAAAGAGCTTCTCTTCATATTTTGAACATAGTTAGCGTTACTCTCATCCGTGCTTTATTGTAATCCGTTTTCAAACCATGCTCAACCGCTCAGTTTCTTATATACTTCAATCAACTCCTTAACCAGTAGCTTCACGGTTTCAGCACTCATAAACTGATCTTCGGCATGGACAAGCAGTAAAGAGGGGGGTTCTCCCTCTCCGGCTGCTTCATTTTGTACCAATTTGCTGTGAATTTTATGTCCGGCAATTAAAAATCCGTCTCCCTCTTTAATTAACGCTTCGGCTTGTTTAAAATTTGCTTTTTTACTTGAATCTAATGCCTCAACGTATTTGCTTTTTGCTGTACCAACATGACTGATGATCTGAAAAATGGTCTTTTCCAGTCCTTCCATTACTTTCGGCCCCCAATGAGATCCAATGCTTGCTGTAAAACTTTTTTGCCGTCCATCCTGCCATAGTCAATCATGTTAATTACACCGACCGGCACTTTGTCCCCAACCGCCTTTTGGACTTCCGTCTGCAAAAAACTGACCTGTGGCCCAAGTAAAACAACATCGACATGATCCTGTCTCTTATACACATCTCCGAGCCCACGAGACCCTAAGACATCTCG
>UQRJ01000258.1 GCA_900543345.1 uncultured Sporolactobacillus sp.
CGAGATGTCTTAGGGTCTCGTGGGCTCGGAGATGTGTATAAGAGACAGGAGCGGACCCTCAGCAAATAAAAAGACGGCCGCACAGCATGAAAAAGCCAACAGCACCATGAGTATTCGTTTGCTTCGCATGAGCTTTCCCCCGGACAAGTTATGATTCATCAAAGTTTATGCGCCAGGGCGGCCGGCTATGCGCGGCGGCGATTTTTCGTACAAACCGGAAAAAAGTATTGGCAAAAGATGTCGAATGGGCGAAAATAGAGGAGGATTTTTAATCTGAAAAGGCGGGGTGGGCCTCATTGGCGGATAAGATAAATATAGGTGTTGATCTTGGTGGGACGACGATAAAGATGGCGCTGATCGACGATGCCGGTAAAATGGTCGATAAATGGGCAATTGCGACCAATACCATCAATAACGGCAGCCACATTGTTGCTGAGATCGCAGATAGCATTCATAAGAAAATGGCCGAATTCGGTCTGAGCCGATCCGACGTTCGCGGTATCGGCATGGGTGCACCGGGTTTTATCGACATCAAGACGGGATTCGTTTACAAAGCGGTGAACATCGGTTGGAAAGATTATGCGTTGAAAGATGATCTGGAGAAATCGACCGAACTGCCGGCCATTATTGAAAATGATGCCAACATGGCGGCATTGGGAGAGATGTGGCTGGGCGCGGGGCACGGATCAAAGGACATGATTTGTGTGACGCTCGGGACGGGAGTCGGCGCCGGCATCATCTGCCACGGCGACATTCTTCACGGCGTCAGCGGCATGGCCGGAGAAATCGGCCATATGACGGTCGTAACGACGAAGGAAGGGGCGCCGTGCAACTGTGGGAAAAAGGGATGCCTGGAGACAGTCTCGTCGGCAACCGGCATTCGGCGGATGGGACTCGAAGCGCTTGATTATAATGATTCGGATAGCATTCTCCGTCATATTTTCGAGCAGAAGGGAGACATCTCGGCGGAGGATGTGTTTAACTGTGCGGCGGAAAACGATCAGTTGTCGAAAGCGGTTGCCGACAAAGCGGCTTATTACCTTGGTTATGCATTGGGTGCCGTTTCGTTTGTCATTAACCCGGAAAAGATTGTGATCGGCGGCGGCGTGTCGCATGCCGGCGATACGCTGATCAAGCCGCTGACTGCCTATTTTAAAAAGTTTTCCCTACCGCATGTCTCCGACTGTTGTTCGATCGCGGTTGCCCAGCTTGGAAACGACGCCGGTGTGATTGGCGGTGCTTGGCTGGTGAAAAATAAGATTGTGCAGTCGCATGCGGCATAAGCGCTATCGCCGTGGAGAATAGGGATGCAGATTGGCCGGGCACACTGCCGGATGTCTCTTCATAACATAGTTTATATGATCCGGAAGGGGCGATGGCATTGTCCGGTAATCCTTATCTTGATTTTCTGGCAACGGCGGGTATCGATTACGCGCACCCGGGAGGAAAACTGCTGACTGAGGCAATTCTGCGCGACAGCGGCATGAAAAGCGGCGATCGGGTATTGGATATCGGCTGCGGAACCGGTGCGACGGCGGCCTTGATTGCGGAAAAAATTGCCGCCGATGTGACGGCGGTCGATATTCATCCGGAGATGATTGCCCGCGCCTCCGAGCGGGCGGCGACGGCGGCTGTTCCGTTTACCGTTTGCCAAGGGTCGGCTGAAAAATTACCTTTTGCTGCGGGCAGGTTCGACTGGGTGTTGTCGGAGTCGGTGACCGCTTTTACCGATCCGTGCCGGTCAGTGAGCGAATATATGCGTGTACTTCGGCCCGGCAGGCGGTTGATCGCCATTGAAATGACGGTTGAACGCAAGCCCGGCAAGGCTGAGGGGCGGGATATTCAGGCATTTTACGGCGTGGATGATCTGTATACGGAACAAGATTGGCTGCATATTTTTACAAAAGCGGGTTTTGTTCATCTGAACGTAACAAGCGCGTCGGCGTATTCCGTAAAAGCGGACGGCGGCGAATTCGCGCTGCCTGCTTTTCAGGCGGTCCCCGGCCGCCAAACATTCGATGTACTGTTGGGTCATATTCAAATCATGCAGGCCTACAAGAATATGCTTTCCTACCGCATATATGGTGGCGAAAAACCGGTGTAAGTCGATACTGCCCCGGTTTTTTTTATTTACGGCGCCTACTCAGTACTTGTTGAGCCCGGCGGATATAGCTTTCAATCGCAATTGGAATCTGTCCGAATAGCAGGTTCCCGGTCGGAGGCCGGTGAACTTTACGCTCCCGACGCTCGGCCCTAGGCGTCTCCATGTAGCGGACAAACTGTTCGGTCAGATATTTAACGTACTGATCGGATTTCAATACGGGCACGCTCCTTTCCGATACTATTATCAAGCGTGTCCGTCCGCGTATGTTTTCATACGTGAAAAGTTGCCGGCGAATTTCGCCAAAAGCCTAGTTAGTGTCTATGATAAATAGTAAAATGGAATTATTCAAAGAAAAACAGGAGGATGAGGGCGATGGCTCAAAAGGGAACGGATACCGTAAAAAGAGGAATGGCCAGGATGCAGAAGGGCGGCGTCATCATGGATGTCGTCAGCGCCCAGCAGGCGAAGATTGCAGAAGAAGCGGGTGCGAGTGCCGTGATGGCATTGGAACGAGTGCCTTCGGATATTCGCAAGGCCGGCGGCGTTGCCAGAATGGCCGATCCGCGAATCATCGAAGAAGTACAGCGCACAGTCACAATTCCCGTGATGGCCAAGGCCAGAATCGGTCACATTGTCGAAGCCCGCGTGCTGGAAGCTATGGCAGTCGATTACATAGACGAGAGCGAAGTGCTGACGCCGGCGGACGATGTCTATCATATCGATAAAAAGGCGTTTACCGTGCCGTTTGTCTGCGGGTGCCGCGATCTTGGCGAAGCGGCCAGGCGGATTGGCGAAGGAGCCGCCATGTTGCGGACTAAGGGTGAGCCGGGGACAGGGAACATTGTCGAAGCCGTACGGCATATGCGGCTCGTGAATGCACAGGTGCACAAAGTGGTCGGCATGTCGCCGGAAGAAATAATGGTCTATGCCAAGAAACTTGGCGCGCCGTACGACGTTTTGCTGCAGGTGAAAGAGCACGGCCGGCTGCCCGTCGTCAATTTTGCGGCGGGCGGTATTGCTACGCCGGCAGATGCGGCGCTGATGATGGAATTGGGCGCGGACGGCATTTTTGTTGGATCGGGCATTTTCAAATCGGATAATCCAGCCGGATTTGCTCACGCCATTGTCGAAGCCACGACGTATTACCGCGATTACCAAAAAATTGCCGAACTATCGAAAGGCCTGGGCACGCCGATGAAGGGTATCGATATGAGCAGACTTGAGCCGGCGGATCGAATGCAGGATCGCGGGGCGTGAGGGATACGATGACAGTTAAAATCGGTGTACTTGCGCTTCAGGGTGCCGTCGGCGAACATCTCCGAGCGCTTCGAGACTGCCAAGTGAAGGCCGTCGCGGTCAAACATGCGCCGGATCTGGACGAGTTGGACGGACTCATCATTCCCGGCGGCGAAAGCACGACAATGCGCCGGCTGATGGATCAGTCCGGCTTGTTTGAAACGATCCGGACATTTGCTGCGACCCGGTCGGTTTTTGGCACCTGCGCGGGCATGATTTTATTGGCGAAACGTATTGAGGGCAGGACGGGACCGCACCTCGGCCTGATGGATATCGACGTCAAGCGAAACGCATTCGGGCGTCAGGTCGACAGTTTCGAAGCGGAATTGGAAGTCGCACATATCGGCCGCTATAACGGCATTTTCATCCGTGCACCTTATATTTTGCAAGCAGGCAAAGATGTCGAGGTGCTTGCGACGTATGACGGACACATCGTTGCCTGTCGTCAGGGGCGGTTTCTTGCCTGTGCCTTTCATCCCGAATTAACGGATAACGTGAGTATGCATCGTTATTTTGTCGATATTGTCCGTCATAATGCCGAACATTGATCGATGGGCGGCTTTCGTCTACTCTTTTGAAAAATAGGTTTTGAGAACAAACGGCCGGAAGACAATTTCGGCCGTTTGTTAATTTCTTTATTTTTGCCAAAATACTCGTCAAAACGAATGATTTAAGTTAAAAAAGCGTGGGCGGCGGCGAAAAAAAAACAGAAATTCACGATTTGCCGATTTGGCTAACGCTTCGCACTGCCTTATAAATAAGATAACCGATTCGGATAGATGCATCGTCTAAGTGTCGGCAGTATCTGTCAATCACGAAAGCGGAGAAGAGGAGCCCTATGATTAAAAAAATTTATAAAAATTTGAAAACATGCCATGGTTTTACATTAATCGAGATGATGATTGTCCTGATGCTGTCTCTTATACACATCTGACGC
>UQRJ01000259.1 GCA_900543345.1 uncultured Sporolactobacillus sp.
CGAGATGTCTTAGGGTCTCGTGGGCTCGGAGATGTGTATAAGAGACAGGTTTACGAGAGCGGCTTGCTGTTCCTGCTGGGTGCCCTTCGCATCATAGAAAGGCTGAACGACTTCGGTGTCGGCTTTCGCCGCCGGCCACTTAAACACTTCTTCACCCGCACTCTGCCGGCTTGCCGGCTTATCCTGGTTGAAGACGGTCCGGTTCTCCTGCTGCGTCGCCCGGTCCGGCCCTCTCATCTGAAAGTAGAGGACACCGGTCAGTACGAGCGAGGCGACGCATAAATATAACGCGGGATAGAACCAGCGCCGTTTGGCCAGCTTGCGCAGACCGGTTAGTTCCTTTTCCTGCAGTTTCTTCGGATTCTTATCATCTGTCAATCGTATCACCTCAGCAATCATTGTGATCAGATTGCCGGTGATCTATACCTCTCAATCAAAAAAATTTGCTAATTTCATAGCGAAAAGGCTATTTTTTTACCGTTTGGCCGCGATGCGGGTCAAATGTACCGATTTTTGTGCCGCGGTAAAAATAGGCGACAATCTCGGCAGCACTTTTTCCTTCGCGGGCCAGACCTTCCGCACCGTACTGACTCATGCCGACACCGTGCCCGCTGCCGACGGTTCGGGCGACGACAACGTCTCCTTGGCGTGTCAGCGTGAAGTCGCTTGAGCTGAGCTGCAGTTTTTCACGAATTTGCCGACCGGTGAAGGTCTGGGCACCGATCGCATAGACGGCCACCCGATCCCCGGCAGTGCGGCGCAACACATGGCCGATGGCGCCCGACGAAGGTAGACGGACGTCCAGCGCGCGGGTGACGTCGGCGACCGGTATCTTTTTTTCATTATGATATTTGGGTGATTGTTTGTCCCACGGACTTGGTACCGATCGCAGGTAAGGCACATCCTTCGACCAGTAGTCACGGGCATTTTCCGTGTACCCGTTACTCGTCGAGAAAAAAAGCGGCGAGATCGGCTGCCCGCGATAGGTGATAATTTTTCCATCCGTTGCGGCAACTGCTTTTTCGATCCGGGCCATTTTCCGGCCATAAGCCTTGCCCCAGGTCTTTTTCAATTCTCCCGGGCTGTGGTAGACCTGATTGCTTACCGTATCGGTCACGGTGGCATCTGTCCCCTTCTGCATACGCGCCACAATGTACGTCCGGGCCGCCAAGGCCTGGGCTTCCAGCGCCGGCAGCGCAAATTCGGCCGGCATCTCCGAGCCGACGACGCCGACCAGATAGCGCTCCAGCACCACTTTTTCCTGTTTCCCGGTAGCGGTGCGGTCGACATTAACGGTCACGGCGGCATCGGCGCGACTGGCGGTATCCATTTGCAACGATTGTCGGCCGGAGCGATCGACGTTTGAGCGGGCGGATTCGCCATGTGGCAGTACGATCGCCGCAGGCAAGAGCAAAATAAGTAGCAATAAAGCGATAAAAAATGCTGCGTGTCTCTCCATCGTCTGCTCCCTCGTTTTCATTCACTCTATTGTATGTACGGGCCGGGCGATAAAGAACCGGTGAACATTTTCTCCTTGATGAGAATATAAAGGGTTTCATCGGCATATCATCTAATAGGAGCAGTCTGTGAATAAAACGGCCGCTCAAGCAGCGAGCGACCGTACGAATTCGAGGACACGAACCTCTTCGTTTATTTATCAACGTGATCAGGCAAATTTCGGCTTAAGCTGTGCGGCACTATCCGCCGCCGCGGGAGCCGTTTGTTCGGATTCATTGATACGGACACGTTCAATATCCGCACCAAGTGCTTTCAGCTTTCCCGCCAGATCGACATAACCGCGATCGATGTGATGCAGCCTGCGGACGCGCGTGTAGCCTTTGGCAACGAGTCCGGCAATCACCAGTGCGGCACCGGCACGTAAATCGGTCGCCGCGACTTCGGCGCCCTGCAGATCGCACGGCCCGCTGATCACGGCGGCCCGACCGTCGATCTTAATCGACGCGTTCATCCGTCGAAATTCTTCAACATGCATAAAACGATTCTCAAACACGGTTTCCGTGATTACCGAAGTACCGTTGGCACGCAGCAGCAGAGCCATTATCTGCGCCTGCAAATCGGTCGGGAAGCCGGGATGCGGCATTGTTTTGACGTCGATCGCTTTCAGCTGATCGGGGCCGATGACGCGGACGCCGCCTTCTTCTTCATCGACTTCTGCGCCAGCCTCGCGCAGCTTGGCGATCAGCGGCCGCAAGTCTTCAATGTCGGAATCCTCAATGAGAACATTGCCGCCGGTGATCGCCGTCGCAATCATATAGGTCCCCGCTTCAATCCGATCGGGCAAAATGGTGTGCTGCGCACCGTGCATCCGCTGCACACCCACAATGGTGATCCGTCCGCTGCCTGCGCCGGCAACCCGGGCACCCATTGCATTGAGAAATTGGGCCAGATTGACAATTTCCGGTTCACGTGCCGCATTTTCAATGACGGTTTCTCCGTCTGCCAGGCACGCTGCCATCATGATGTTTTCTGTCGCTCCGACACTGGGAAAATCCAGATAGATCGGCGCTCCCTTCAGCCGACCGTCGATTTTTGCTTCGACAGACCCACCGTCGATCGTGACACGTGCACCCATCGCTTCGAATCCCTTCAGATGCTGATCGATCGGACGCGAGCCAATCGCACATCCCCCGGGCATCGCGATCTTTGCGCGGCCGACGCGGGCAAGCAGCGGCCCCATCACAAGGAATGAGGCCCGCATTTTTCGAACATAGTCAAACGGCGCTTCCGTATACGGATCGGCGACCGCGTTAACCAGGATAGTTTTATTCTTATAATTGACCGATGCATTGAGATAACGTAATACTTCATTAATGGTGTATACATCGGCAAGTTCCGGGACATTATATATTTTGCTCGTGCCGCTGCTTGCCAGCATCGATGCGGCAATGACAGGAAGGACCGCGTTTTTTGCTCCTTCAATTTTCACCGAACCTGAAAGCCGCTTTCCACCGTGAACAATAATCTTCTCCAAACTTATTCCCCTCCGCGTCCATTTATATCTCTTTTTGTTCATGCGGACTTGCTCTGAGGCGCGTCCTGCCAGGTCCGCTTCAATATTCAAGCGTAATGATCGGCGACCCGATGGCGATCATCGTCCGGTCGCCGTCCCTTCTCAGAGCAACCTGGATGTTCATTTTACGGTTTCCGGAATTCACATTGTTATTCCATGCTTTAGTATATGCGGAAAGCGATACAAAGGTTTTTTCACTGAGTCGTTCAACAGGAGCGGCGGAAAAAAGCTTTAAATACCGGTCTCCTTCTTCCAGTAAGCCAAGTCCCATTGTATCATGGCGCAAAGCTCTGACACAAGAGAATATGGTCTCTTGACCATGAAAAATTTCTGTGATCGCCTGCCGCAGATTTTTCCGCTGCGAAGGCCACTTCTGTTCATCGAATGATTCGCCGCGCACCTGATAAAGCAAGACACTCCGGAAGCGATTGCCTTGCGGATAGGCCGCAATCGTGAAACGATCGGTCGTTTCACCCTTTTCGGCAGTTCGGCCGATCCAGCTGACGACGCCGTCGTTGCGTTTGATCGCTTTCCACGAATAATCGGCAAATTGTTTTCGTTCTTTTTCAGCAAACCGTTCGAATTGCAGGCGATCGATTGTCCCGGGCAGTTCCTCACGGACAAAAACCGTCCAATCCTTTACGGTGGCCCCACGTGCCGTCAGCGCGTGGGCAAAATCGGGAATCCTCTCCAACTCCTCTGCCTGCTCGATCGGCGGAGCGACTGCACCGCCTGCAAATGTAAGCAATACCCATGCCATGACTAATAATAAAAAATAATTGCGTCGCACGTGCAAGCACCTCTCTCCCCGCTCTCAGTATTAACGCAGGGGAGTGCACTATACGTGGAACTTTTCGTCAAAATCCGCGCTCGCTCGCCGTTTCAGCCTCCGTATATCTGCGGTAGCATCAGCGACCAGTTGACGTAATCGAGAATATATCGCGCCACCGGATAACTGACGGCAACGGCAAGAAGCATCATCATCACACGGGAACGTCCGCTTTGCGGTTTGTGAAACAGCAGATCGATCTTCAAACTCTGCAGCGCCCACCACGTCAGCACCAGTACCAGTAAATAGATCAAAATGCTAATCAACGCCTGAAAACCTACATTCGTCATTTTTTCCGCACCTTTTCTTAAGACCGCCTCTTTCGCCCCATCGCGCTCAAGTCGGCGACAAGGATGGATCGCTCACCTTCCGTGGTGTAATCATTCTGTAATACAAAGGTAATACAACAATAATCCTGTCTCTTATACACATCTCCGAGCCCACGAGACCCTAAGACATCTC
>UQRJ01000260.1 GCA_900543345.1 uncultured Sporolactobacillus sp.
AGATGTCTTAGGGTCTCGTGGGCTCGGAGATGTGTATAAGAGACAGGTACATTCACAATCACTAACGGCGGTACATTCGGGTCGCTGTTCTCCACACCGATCATCAACGCGCCGCAGGTCGGTATCCTTGGTATGCACGGTATCAAAAAACGGCCGATCGCCGTCGCCACTCCCGAGGGAGATAAGATCGAAATCCGGCCGATGATGTACATCGCGCTCTCTTATGATCACCGACTTGTCGACGGCAGCGAAGCGGTGCGTTTCCTTGTCGCGATTAAACAGATGATTGAAGATCCGGAGAACCTGCTGTTGGAAGGGTGAACTGCGCTCGATAAACATCGGCTTCCGTAAAAAATTGCAGAATGTCGGTCAGCGGACGGTTGTAGGCGTCCGTTTTTTTTTAACGACTTACCGCGGTATAGTAACCGCCGATGTTACCGGGAATGCCGCTTTTTGTTATGAACGGAAAAAGTTGCCGAAGGCCGCAAGCAGTTCCGCCGGCGCCTCTTCAGGGATTGAATGGCCGCCTGGCAGTGCTGCACCCTGAACGTGCGCGGCAAACTCCTTCCAAGCAGCGATGACGTCGAAACGGCGGCCGACAGTGCCCTGTGCTCCCCATAGGACGAGCAGCGGCGTTTCGCTTTTTACGTTTCCGGTTTCTTCTTCAATCTGCTCATCGATTGTTGCCGAAGCGCGATAATCTTCGCAGATCGCATGGATGCAGGCCGGATTGCGGAAGCAGCGCAGATAATCGGCAATCACATCCGGTTCGATCGCGCCGTCCGTTTGACATTGCTTCGCCAGATGGTCGATCAAATACAGATCGGCCGTCCGCTCGATCATTTTTTCCGGCAGCGGGGCAGCTTGGATATGGAAAAACCACCAAAAGTAGCGAGTGGCAAATTGCCGATCGGTTTGTTGGTACATGGTTGTGGTCGGCGCAATGTCCAGCAAGGCCGCCCGTTCGATTGCCTCGCCGTGATCCAGTAGCATCTGCGCCAGGACGCGGCCGCCGCGGTCATGTCCGGCTGCTTGGAAGCGGTCGAAACCGAGCTGATGCATCACCTCAAACTGGTCCCGTCCCATCGCCCGCTTCGAATAATTAATGTGCTGCACGCCGCCGTCGGGCTTGCCGGAGTCGCCGTATCCGCGCAGATCGGTCAGCACGACCGTAAATCGCTTTGCCAACCGGCCGGCGATTTTGCGCCAAGCCAAATAGGTTTCCGGGTGACCGTGCAGAAGCAATAACGGCTTCCCCTGTCCGCCGACGAGTGTATGAATGGTTGTACCGGAAGTCTGGATAAAATGTTGGGAAAAAGAAGGAAAATAGTTTTGCCGAATCATTTTTGCCGGATCGGCCGACTGCTCTGCGGTACGTATTGCCGCTTGCAGTTCATCGGTTGCAAAGTTAACCATGAAAAGTCCCCCTTTCAAAAATTTGCTCTCATTACTCTTACCGCCATTTCGACGGCTGACATCATTTTCACTGCCGCTGGTCGAAGTAAACCTTCAGTATGTAAACGTATCATCGCAGCCTTCATCTTTCAAGCAGGACTACTTTTTTTAGCGTCTGTTAATTGCAAGTGTATGATTTTCGTCACACTATGATTAAAAAAATATGGAAGTCTCATGTATAATAAAGATAAGCAGAAGCATCGCATTACAGGCACCGCAGAGGCAGGCCTGATCAGCAAAGGTGTGATCAGAATGGAAAAAACGACCGATCCGGTTCGAAATCAAGCAAAAAATACAACGATGTTTTCCGAGAAGAGCATGACTGCTTTGAAGTCGGTCATGAAAGAGATGGATTTCAAAAAAGATACAAATATTTACTGGGAAGGAGATCATGCCGATAAGTTGTATTATCTCGTCAAAGGGCGGGTGAAATTGTATAAATCAGCCTATGACGGAAAAGATCTGGTGCTTCATTATTTTACGCCGGGCGATCTGTTCGGTGAACTGACTTGTTTTGGCAGTGATGAATATGCTTATACGGCTCATGTGGACGAAGCATGTACAGTCGGCGTGATTGCCGAAAGCGATTTCGAGGCGTTGCTGTTGCCGAATCCGGGCATGTCGTTTGAGTTCATGCAGTGGATCGGGCTGATGAGCCGATATACGCAGATCAAGTTACGCGATCTGCTGTTTTACGGGAAAAACGGCGCGTTGGCCTCGACGTTATTGCGCATGGCGCACGGCTACGGCAGACAGGAAGAAGACGGCATTCATTATACGATCGGTCTGACCAACTCGGATCTGGCGCAATTGATCGGATCGACGCGGGAGACGGTGAATCGGATGCTGCAGTCGTGGAAGCGGGACGGCGCCATTGGCTATCATCACGGCGAAATTATCATTAAAAATATCGATTATATTAAGGCAATCTGCCATTGCGAGGATAAGTGCCCGATGAATATCTGCCGGTTGTGATAAAATAGTCATTTGCAGCGGCTTGTTTACGCGGCCGTTTTTTTGTTGCCTGGGAAATTTAACAAGCCGGCTTGCGTTTATTTTCCGTTCATGCTTGGCAAGATCGGGAAGGCGGTACGGATTCGTCGCAACCGGCTCGGCTACTGTTTAGTGAAAATCATCGTAAGGGGAAATGATGTGATGGGTCGATTGACAAAAGGCTGGGTCGTACTGCTTGCGTTTATTCTGCTGGCAGGTTGTGGAACAACCGCCGCGGATGGGAGTGCTTCGCGTACCGTCCCCGAGTCGCATGTGCAGCCGGCAAATTCGACCCGGGTGTCTTCAAGCGCTTCTTCACCGGCGGTGCATCCTGCTCAGGCCGATACGAAGCAAGAGGCAGCGGGTGTCTCGGCCAAGGTCGTGAAAGTGATCGACGGCGATACGTTTCAGGCGATCTATCAGAAGAAGGTGACCACCGTCCGTGTCCTGCTAATCGATACACCGGAGACGCATCACCCGCGTCTGGGCGTTCAGCCGTATGGTAAGGAAGCAAGCGCGAGCGCCCGGGAACTGTTGGAAGGGAAAACGGTCCGGCTGGAGGCCGCCGAAAATGAAGAGCGGGATAAATACGGCCGCCTACTCGCCTATGTGTTTGTCGGCGACCGCTCGTTTGCGGCTGAGCAACTGAAACGTGGACTGGCGCGCGTCGCCTATATCTATCCGCCCAACACGAAATATCTTGATCGCTACCGGGCAGCGGAGAACGAAGCCAAACAGGCGCGGCGTAACATTTGGTCGGTTCCCGGTTATGTTGGCGATGACGGCTTCCATCCCGAAGTCATCAAAGGGCGCGGCGGCTCGGCCGCAGGCCGCAGGCGCGGTACATCTTCGTCAAGCGAGTCCTCCGTGGCCGGCAGCTTTGCGCCAGACGGCTCCGGCAACTGCAGCGGGTCAATCAAGGGCAATATCTCCGATCGCGGCAAGATTTATCATCTGCCATCGGATCGTTATTATAAAGCGACGAAGGCGGAAATCTGTTTTAAAACGCGTGCGGCGGCGCGTGAGGCCGGATTTCGCGTCGCCAGATAGGCGGGATGAGCGCACTGGGGATTGGGTGGCATCGGATCGAACGGCTGGGCAGAAAATGGGTGCAGGCGCAGAGAAAATGATCGACACAGAATGATAGAGCGAAATGACAGTCGGACGATCGACGTTATCCGCAAGGCAATCCATCGAACAGGACAAGCAATGGACATTGTGGAGTGGGCAAGTGCAATAACCGGCAATGTGCGATGAGAAATCAATGTAACGGCGTATAAACTATAAACTAATACGGTGCCATAAGACTTATCAATTGGCGAACCCGCCTGGTTGCATGGCCGAAAAAATAGGACCGCCCGCAAAGGCAAGTCCCTATTATTATTGCTGATGTTGCCGAATGGAGCACGTCACTCTGACCGGCTCCTACTTATTACTGCTGATTCTGTTGCTGCAACAATTCCTCGTTGACTTGTTTATAGGCCGTATCGAGATTGCGAATACGACGGATCAGCTCAAAGTTTTTGTTAATTCGGTCCTGTATGATTGCCGAGACAACGGTATGATAGTAACTATTCATCGCCTGGATAGGCGTCCTGACTCCGTCGTTTTTGGCAATCTGCAGGTGAAGTGCTTGTTTAAAATAATCGACACTGAAAAGATTTGAGTCCAAGGGTCGCTTCCTCCTTCACCCAGTGTGTCGGATATCCTTCCGATATATCATCCTATTCTAATGGATGATCATCCATTCGTTCTCGCCACCGTGAACCTGAGTAAACATCTGTCTCTTATACACATCTCCGAGCCCACGAGACCCTAAGACATCTCG
>UQRJ01000261.1 GCA_900543345.1 uncultured Sporolactobacillus sp.
AGGGTCTCGGTGGCTCGGAGATGTGTATAAGAGACAGGTACGTACGGTGGTAGGAGAGGACGGAGAAATTATCTCCTCCTACTCGATTGCGTCCGGCATGGACGATAACCTGATGCATAGAGATGATATTGATTATTTTTAGAGGAATTGATAAAAGATTGTCGAATGATATTCTTAAAGTAGTCTAATAGCGAGCAGTGAATGCTATTCTTTGAAAAGTGCGGCTTAAAAAAATCAGCTTTAGATGTGTCCATTTGCAGCCAGCTCTTTGTCCATCTTATCCATTAGGCGAGGACAAGGTACGCTGGATGCTGCCGCTCTCTTATGGATTTTCATGTCGTGACTTTATCCTAGCGAAGCGGAAGCAGATGAGCGATCATCATGATAGCCGAGAAAGCGCTGCTATGGAAAACTTATGACCTGTTTTTGTAGAAACTGCTGGCTTAGTCCAAAATATTGTTAATATTTCGGAGGAACAGTTAAACTTGATTTGATTCAACTAGAAATCGCGTTTTATTAGATGAATCTCACGCGATGGATTATCTTGAAGAGTGGCAGAAATCGAAAGATTTAACTTTGACACGAGTGTCATAAAGAGTTTCTTTAGTATTAGTAAGTGGAGGGATGCGCAGAATGAGTTTAATAAGAACAGCTACGGAATTAAACGACTGGCTTATCAGTCACGGCCGGAAGAATAGGTCGTTGGGCCTCGTGCCTACGATGGGATATCTTCACGACGGCCATCTGTCCCTGATTGAAAAAGCAAGGGCCGAAAATGATCTGGTAGTAGTCAGTATATTTGTCAATCCGCTTCAGTTCGGCCCGAATGAGGATTATGAAAAATATCCGCGGGATATTAACCGCGATTATAAACTTGCCCGGGAAGACGGGGCGGATGTGGTTTTCAATCCTGAAGCGAGCGAAATTTATCTACCGGGTTCATCCACGGAAGTGGAGGTCAAGGGTGATCTTACGAAGAAGCTTTGCGGAGCGTCCCGGCCGATCCATTTCAAAGGAGTAACCACGGTGGTGACCATTCTTTTTAACATGATTCAGCCGGATCGGGCCTATTTTGGACAGAAGGATGCCCAGCAGGCGATCATTATCAAAAAGATGGTCCGCGATCTTCATATTCCTGTAGAAATCAATGTCTGTCCGATTGTGAGGGAAAAGGACGGCCTGGCGATGAGTTCGCGAAACGTATATTTGACGCCGCCAGAGCACCAGCAGGCGCTTTCATTGAGCAGCGGCCTCCAAAAAGCCCGGGCTTATCTTTCATCCGGTGCCGATGATTGTGCCCGTGTTGACAAGCTCATCAGTGTTATCCGGCGGGAAATTGAGATGGAGCCACTCGCCAAGGTGGAATATATTGAAATTCTTGACGTAGACACGCTTGAAAATATTGATTATATCGAGCCACGCCGGAAAGCACTTGCTGCTGTTGCCGTCCGGTTCGGCCGCACAAGACTGATCGATAACGTTATTCTAAGTCGGACAGCGGTTTGAGACATTTTTAATCATTCTAAGATTCATCGCATTGCCGTTATCCCCTATTTCCAGATTTTTCTGTTCAGCGACGGATTCCGTCCGCATGGCGATCTCCACAAACGGAGAAATACCGCTTATCGGCAGTAGGACCGGGTTTTCCGCGAATAGGACCAGATTTTTGCTGAATAAGACCGACTTCGACCTGATTAGAACCAAGTTTGCGTCGCTTAAGATCAACTTTGCTTATTAGAACCAACTTGTGCGTTTGCGTTTCGCACACGGCGAGTGTCGGTGAGCGGAATTTGCGCCATCACTGTAAACAAACCGGAATCCTCATTTTCGAGAATTTCAAGCTGATTATCTGTGGATTACCCCAGCTGTTTTCTAATCGACGGAGTGAGCGGGAGTTTGAATACCTAAAAAAGCGCGAATAGGGTTAAAGGGGTTTGAATGGTGACACAGGAATCAAAATCCGCTGATGAATAACAGTAAAAAATAGGTGATTGAATTAGCCCTTAAAGTTTGATTTTCAGGGTCTAACTATGGGGGGCAGATCCAGGTCAGCTTTCAATTTTACTGTTTTTTTGATACTGACCATATAACTGTCCGCAGGCCGCATCAATATCCATTCCAACATCGAAAGGAATGCAATTTTATGAAAAACGAGCGCATATACAAGATGGCATTTTCAAGAGTCTACCCAATGTATGTTCAAAAAGCGGAGAAAAAAGGACACACAAAAGAAGAAGTCGATACGATCATTTGCTGGTTGATGGGCTACGACGAACAAAGCTTACAGGCGCAAATTGAAAAAGAAATTAATTTTGAGATGTTCTTTGCCGAAGCACCGCAAATTAATCCGAACGCTTCCAAAATTACTGGAGTAATCTGCGGCATTCGCGTCGAGGAGATCGAGGACCCACTCATGCAGAAAATCCGCTGGCTTGACAAATTGGTGGACGAACTGGCGAAAGGAAAGCCGATGGAGAAAATATTGAGAAACTGAGAATGAGGGGGAACCTCACTGAGGAGATCAATCAATGTGTTTTGCAAAATAATAATTAGGGAGATGGATGATAACATGCGTGTCATCACATTATGCGGATCTGCAAAGTTTAAGCATCAATTCGAACTGGTGAATGCGTTTTTGACACGTCAAGGAAACATTGTCATCAGCCCGTTTTTCCTTGAGCAAAGTGATCGCTTTGATCTAACACAAGAACAGGCTGAATGCCTTAACCAGTTACCTTTTCAGAAAATTGATATTTCCGACGAACTATTTGTTGTGGATGTTGGCGGCTATATAGGAAACAGGACAAGAAAGCAAATAGAGTATGCTGAAAAGAATGGAAAAGTAATCAAATACTACTCCAGTTATAGCGACATGCCATGCAAAAACCAGCAAATGGATTTGTGGGCACAGGCACTTAAACGAATTGAAGGGACAATGGAATATGCGCCATACATGACCTGGTTTCATGACACAACGGCAACTTACGATGGTGACCGGTTGATTGTCCATTGCCCAAACGATTTTACAAAAGAATGGCTTTATGGACACTATTCCCACGTCATCCTCAACGCTGTAGAGCAGGTAGCCGAGAATGACAAAGTGAAGATCGGTTTTCAATCATTTGCATCACCCGCTGAAAGTCATTATCTCCCCATTTAATTAACACATGAAAAAAATCAGAATGCAGACTGCTTTGGTCGAAAGCCCCAGTTGAGCTTGGAGGAGAGCATTAGTGGGCCAGCGTGAGCAGTTTCCACTGGACGAAAAGGAGAAGTCCTCCAGCTGAGTCAACGGATAGTGACACAGCAGTGATTCAGGCCTCAATTAAAGCGCCCGAATTCCCTGTGACCATGGAAAATTCGGGCGCTTGTTTAATTACCCCAGCTGGATTCGAACCAGCGCATCACGGAACCAGAATCCGTAGCCTTACCGCTTGGCCATGGGGTATTATTTCAGAACAAGAAATATTATACCCAGTCTGTCCGCTAAACGCAAGGGAAAGGGGAAAAGAAATATAAGCCTATATTTTCAGACTATTCATTTTTGCTGAGTAAAGGGGACCGACGGGATCTCCGAATCATCGCATGGTAGAATAAAAAGGAACAAATAAGCAGTAGCGTAGAAAGGCCGAATAAAATGAAACAACCGGATCGACTGGTGATTGATCATGCATCGACACATAATTTGCAAAATATTTCGCTAAGCATTCCGCTGCATCAACTAGTCGCGATTGCCGGCGTGTCCGGCTCGGGCAAGTCGTCACTGGCGATGGGCGTGCTGTATGCCGAGGGGAGCCGACGCTATCTGGAGGGATTATCGGCTTTTACACGCCGCAAGATTCGTCAGATCGAGCGCCCGGCAGTGCGGCGGATTGATTTTCTCCCTCCGGCGCTGGCACTGCGTCAGCGGCCGCCGGTTCCCGGTCGGCGCAGTACGGTAGGCACGATGACGGAAATTTACAATCTGCTGCGGTTGATGTTTTCCCGTCTTGGCACGCATCGCTGCCCGAACGGCCATCTGGTGCCGCCGTCGCTGCGGGCGATTGCCGACGAGCGTTGTGTTTGTCCGGTTTGCGGTGAGATATTCGCCCTGCCACTTGCCGAAACCTTTTCCTTTAATTCGCCTGCCGGTGCCTGTCCGGCGTGCGGGGGGCTTGGGGAACGCGCGGAGGTTGACTCGTCGCTTGTCGTACCCGATCCAAATAAAACGCTCAAACAAGGTGCGGTCGCATCATGGCGGGCGGCGGGACGCGGCTATACTGTTCG
>UQRJ01000262.1 GCA_900543345.1 uncultured Sporolactobacillus sp.
AGGCTATTCGTCGGCAGCGTCAGATGTGTATAAGAGACAGTTATTTAATAGAAAGGTCGTTATCTCCATGCGCTTTAATCGTCGATTGCAAAATCTCCTATCTGAACGAGTGCAAGGGCAAAACCGTTTGTCCCTGTTTAACTTCATTCACCGATAGGACACGGACGCAATCGCCGATTAACCGCTGAAGCGTATGAGTGTGTGTCCTGTTCATGATCACGAGCGGACGCGCAGAGAATCGTGTACCCCATTCGTTCATGAATGGGGCTTTTTTTATCTTTATTTAGCGACAACCTTTTAGGGTGGTGATGCTTCTGTATCCATGATGGCTTGCAGTGCTTGATTTAGTTTTCATAGTTAATCTATTAATTAAAAAAAGGTTGTGGTTATGTGACAGATGATTTGTGCAGCGGGTTGCGGGCGAAAATCGAGTCCGGTGCATCACTGCTGGTCCCCGGTATTTTCGATGGTATTTCCGCACGGTTGGCAGAAGATGCCGGCTTCCCGGGCGCGCTAATCTCCGGTATCGATGCGGAGGGAACATTGCTTGCGTCGGATCAGTATGGGCTCTTGTCAATGTCGGAGCGGGCACGGCATTTAAGGTATATTCGTCAGACCGTCGCATTTCCGTTATTTGTCGATGCGGAATCCGGTTTTGGCAATGCACTGAATACCTTTTATACGGCCAGAGAACTGGAACGTTCAGGAGCAACGGCGCTGATCCTGAACGATCAGACGGCTCCTGCTATTAGCGAATTTTTTCAAAATTTAAAAGTGATCAGCACGGAGGAAATGATCGGAAAACTTCATGCGGCAAAGGACGCATTAGACAATCCGAAGACACTGATCATTGCCCGTACCGATTGCCTGTCTGTCGACGGACTGGATGGAGCAATTAACCGGATAAGACACTATCAAGAGGCCGGAGCCGACCTAGTGATCATCGGCGGTGTAACCGATCGTCCGACCATTGCTAAGGTGGCGGAATTAAGCGACAGTCTGCCGATCGGCATCGATGTGATGGAAGGTCGTAATAGCGATTGCTTCACAACGCAGGAACTCTTTACACTCGGATTTCGGATCGTTTTTCACCCGGCCGCCGCACTCTTTGCAGCCGTTCAGGCTGAAAAAAGCACGCTTCAAGCGCTAAAAAAGGATCAACCATCCAATTCGTTCGAACATGATGCGTTCGGCCGATTGTTCGGAAATCGTTTTGCGCCAGGAAAGAAGGTTTCGCGATGAAAGGCGATCGAATGAGAACTCGATTTAATGATTTAGTCCACGGGTCGCAAATTATCAGTATGGTTGCCTGCCCGGACAGTCTTTCAGCAAAGATTGCCGAACGAATCGGTTTTAAAGCCATCTTTCAAGCCGGCTATACGACTTCGGCATCGGAACTGGCAATGCCCGACCGCGGCATTGCCGATTTCGGTATGATGGTCAATCGGGCAAGAGAAATTGTCAATTGCGTGAATATACCCGTTTTTGCCGATGCAGATACCGGCTACGGCCAGCCAATGAATGTCGTTCGGACCGTTCGCTGCTATGAATCGATCGGCGTCGCCGGTCTGTTTCTTGAGGATCAAAAGTGGCCGAAGCGATGCGGCCATATGGAAGGAAAGTCCGTCATTTCAATGGAAGAAATGATCGAAAAAATTCGCGTGGCGGTCGCTGCACGAAGGCACCAGGATTTTCTAATCATGTCGCGGACGGATGCCCGGGCGGTTTATGATTTGGATGAGGCAATCCGGCGCAGTCGGGCATACCGCCGTGCCGGTGCCGATATGGTATTCATCGAGGCGCCGCAAAGTAAGACGGAACTGAAACAGATCGCGGAAGCTTTCCCGGATGTACCGTTAATGGCCAATATGATTGAACAAGGAAAAACACCATTGATGACGGACGATGAATTACAAGAACTCGGCTTTCGGATTGCCGTACATCCGACTGCACTGGCTTATGCGCAAACATTCGCCGAAGAAGCATTGTTAACAGAACTCCATACGAAAAAAACAACAGCCGGCTTTATGGACAGGCTCATTCCGTTTCATCGTTTTAATCGATTTATCGGCTTGGATGAAGTGAATGCCTTGGAACAACGCTATGCGCCTGCAAAGAAATGACGGCATAGCAAATTCAAAAAGATAGAACAACTTCCGAGTAAAACGGAAGAATAGGAGAGAGGATATATGGAAGCAGAAAGTGTGATCGGCAAAGGTCGAATCAGGCAAAAAACAACAGACAAAGCGGCGGATGCTTATTCGGAGCAAGAGCAGCATCTACTGGAAGCACGAATCAATAATCTTCCGATTACGCGGACGATGTATCGGGTTTTTACATTAATTACACTGGGAATGGTGCTGGACGGTTGCGATGTTTATCTTGCCGGCGGCGTACTCAGCAGCTTGATTAAAACCGGCTGGTCGACGATGTTTTTAAATGCCGCCTTTATTTCCACCACCTTTATCGGCCTTTTCCTCGGATCGATCGCCACCGGCATTGTCGGCGACTGGAAAGGCAGACAATTTGCTTACCAGATCAATTTACTTATTTTCGGCCTTGGGTCGCTGGCCAGTTTTTTTGCGCCGAACATGGCAACATTAATCGTCCTCAGGGGAATCAGCGGCCTCGGGCTCGGTGCGGAAATCGTCACCGGTTTCGCGCTACTCGGAGAATTCGTACCGGCCGGTTCGCGGGGAAAATGGGTCGGCGGGCTGTCCGTTTTTGCGAACTGCTCGGCTCCAATAGCCACCTTTGCCGGTTTTCTCATTATTCCAACGATCGGTTGGCGCTGGATGTTCGCTATTATCGGAATCGCTTCGCTTATTGTATGGTATTTCCGTCGCAGTCTTCCCGAATCACCGCGCTGGTATTTTTCGCAAGGAAGATATGAAGAGGCGGAAAAAATCGTTACTATTTTTGAAAATGAAGCAAAGAACAAATATGGTTCGAAACACCCCGGCGCGCAGTTAAACGACCGTAGCCAGTTTAATCAAATCGACACGCGGCAGGGTCGTTTTAGCGAGCTCTTCGGTAAAAGTGAAATCAAAAAGACCATTCTCGCTTGCCTCATTCTGGCTGCCATCAATACGGCCACATATACCTTTGTTACCTGGGCTCCGACTTTACTGGTTAACGGTGGTATTACCGTTGCTAATTCGTTGGGCTATACGACACTGATGATGATCGGTGCACCGATCGGCGCCTTCATCGGCCGGTCGACAGTGGATCGTGTCGGGCGCAAATGGATGACAGTCGGTGCTTTTATTCTCACAGCTATTTTCGGATATTCTTACGCGCTGCAAACAAACCCGACGGCCATTATGCTACTGGGTTTCCTGATGACGGTTTCCCTCTACATTCTGATGGCCGTTGCGCTGTCCATCTATGTCCCCGAATTATTCCCGACCCGGCTGCGTATGCGTGGCAACGGCACGGCGCAGGCCGTCGGCCGTTTCTTTACCATTATCACGCCCTATGCGGTAGCCGGCTTGCTCAATACGCAAGGCCCAATCAGCATCTTCATCATGATTGGCCTATTTACAGCCATCGTTGCCGTATTAACCATATTCTGGGGCCCGGAAACGAAACAGCAGATTCTTAAATAACGCCTTTCATACCAATCGCATAAACAGCATTTACAAAAAAGATGATCCGGCGGCTGAGCTTCATATACCCGGATCATCTTTTTTATGTCGCCAAGGCCCGAGTAATTCGTTACTTCAGGGAGGGGCCATCTATCTCAGCGATTTTTGGGGCAGCAAAAGGCGCTTTTTCCCGTACTCATGCGCGACATCACTCATCATTAGCCATGGGCCCGCATCTCTGCGGCGAGAATGATAGTCGTCCCCTGCAGAGATCAAGCGCAAGTCTTTGCAATAGAGAGGTTTCGCGACCTTTCCGCGCTGTTGTTATCCAAAAAAATTCACGTATCCAAAAAATTCTTTCCTTTAAGTTCATTCAGCGACAGCATAAAATGCGTCAACAATTTAAGGGTATTGGTCATATCATCCAAATCGACGGTTTCATGCGGAGTGTGCGTGAACCGGGATGGGATCGAAAGTACCCCAGACGAAATACCGGAACCGGTGACGTGCAGTGCCCCCGCATCGGTACCGATGCCCATAAAAATCTCAATTTGGTGGGGAATTTTGTATTTTTGCGCCAGTCGCTTGAACTGATTGACGACCTGTCTCTTATACACATCTCCGAGCCCACGAGACCCTAAGACATCTC